>JAYTHQ010000147.1:0-5163 GCA_043732445.1 Bdellovibrionales bacterium
GTCAGCGCTGTCGTTTGAGCTGACAATCAACTGAACATCAATTTCATCGGCGTGCTCGAGCAGACTTGCAAGGTTGGAGCCGCGACCTGAGATGAGGACGGCCAAGCGTGCGCGCATCAGTACCGCACCTCGGGGTCAGCACCCGGCGCCGCCGTGGCCTTCAAAGTACCGAGCGGAATCGATTTATAGCCGTGAGCGCGAACCGCAGTTTCGACGGCCGTCGCATGTTCAGGTTTTACAATGAGCGCCAAGCCAATTCCGCAATTGAGAGTTTTGAGCATCTCGTCGCGCGAGAGTCCGCTGCGGTCTTGAACCGTGATGAAATCATCTGGCCATGCCCAGTCGATCAACGGCAGTTCAGTCCCTTTCGGCATCACGCGCGGAATGTTTTCCATCCCGCCACCCGTGATGTTGGCAACGGCTTGCACTTGCCCCGCTCGCGCGAGTTCAAGAACAAGGTTGGCGTAGAGATGAGTCGGCGTCATGAGTTTCGCCTTCCACTCTTCGTCACCGCCCGCGATTTCATCTTCGAAAAGTGCACGCAAAAGCGAGTATCCGTTGGAATGAAAGCCGGAACTAGAGACGCCAATCACGCGATCACCGACCGATACGCGGTGCGACCCTAGAGCCTTTTCCTCGTCGACGATGCCAACGGCAAAACCCGCCGCATCGAAATCGTTACCGTGATAAACGCCAGGCATCTCGGCGGTTTCGCCGCCGATCAGAGCCGCTCCTGACTCGTGACACGCTTTTCTAACGCCGGTTAAAAAACTTTTGGCGGCTTCGAGCTCTAGCTTTCCGGTCGCATAATAATCTAAGAAAAAAAGTGGCTGCGCGCCCGCGCAAACAAGATCATTTACGCACATGGCGACGAGATCCTGACCAACGCCCTCGTACATTTTAAACTGGGCCGCGAGTTTGATTTTGGTGCCGACCCCGTCGGTCGAACTGACCAAGCAAGGCTTCTTCATCTCAGGGAAGCCGACTCTGAAAAGAGCCGCAAAGCCACCGATGCCCGAAACCAGTCGATCGGCGTGCGGCGAGCGCTGGTGAGCACCCGACTCTTTCAACCAATCGACGAGGGCATCGCCCGCTTCGACATCGACTCCGGAAGATTTGTAATCAATGGGTTTCTGCTCCATGAGCGCACCTCGGCCACCACATTCAACACTTCGACAGCGAGGGTTGTCTAGTCTTTGGACGAGTGGCCACCGAGGTTGCTCGAAAATACGGCCTGAAGCGATCTGTTCGAAGGGGGCTGGTTCGACAGTTGCTCCTCTTAAGGAAGTATAGGTAAGCTGAAGTAACGCTTGGGGGAATCTATGGGTAGTCGTGCCTCAAAACGAGTCACTCGGTCTTTGCTCATGGCAGCATTGGCCGCGCTCATTTTAGTTCCGCATCTCGCGCAAGCCCACGGACTGACGGCTCCGGCACTTTTAACGGAAAACACGAGCCACCTGCAAGTCCCGCCAGGAGTTTTATTAGCTCAAGCCGAAGGCGACGACGCCTACGACCCCTTCGCCGATTACAGCGAATTCGAAGAGTCGATGGATGAAGAAGAAGACATTAACTTCTTCCGCAATGGCCGCATGCTGACGCTCGGTTTCATCGGCGGCTACCGAGGCTTCACGCAAACTCTCGGGCAAATTTACGGTGGTAATGCGGCGTTCGGTTTGTTCCTCTCGTACTTTTTCGATTTACGTTTCGCCTTGCAAATCGGCTATCTCACAAGTGACCACACGGTCGTTGTGAAAGGAGCCGGCTTCACGCCCATTCAAGGAACGGTCAGCATTTCCGATCTCACCGTGTTGTTGAAGTACTACTTCAACACTCAAAACGTGACACGCGGACTCGCCGAACTAAATCCCTATATCGTTGGCGGCTTCTCGCAGATTTACCGAACCGCGACTTATTCAACGAGTCCCGATTCGGCTAAAGATTCGGCCTTTGGATTTAATATCGGAGCGGGTCTCGAGATCCCGATAATGCGTAATAAAATGTTCTTTGGCCTTCAAGGCAATTACCAGCTGATCGCCTTTCCCGATAAAGGCCGCATCATCCAAGACATTAATGGCGTCAATACGGGCATTTCTCCTGCGGGTGACGCGTTTTTAGTGCTGGGCGTACTTGGGATTAACTTCTGACCGTTCGTTGACCTAACCGATTGACGCTGACATGATCGGCGTCATGAGCTCAAAAAATACGCTGAATCAGACACCAAATCAAAAACGCCCGCCGACGAAGGGCGAAACATTTCGTTCGTACGCGTTTGCGATCGGCCTCGCACTGACGATTCGCTGGGGTATCGCAGAGGCTTACGTGATTCCGTCGGGATCGATGCTCCCGACGCTGCTGCTGCACGATCACATCTTTGTAAATAAGCTTGTTTACGGTCTGCGCGTTCCGTTTAGCAAAGCGTGGTTGATTCGTTTTAAATCACCTTCGCGGGGCGAGATCATCGTCTTCAAGCACCCGAAAGACGAAAGCACATTTCTCATCAAGCGCATTATCGGAGTTGCGGGCGACCGCATCCGTTACGATGGGCGAGAGCTTTACATTAATGACGAGCACATCGACTCGTCGGGACCAGGCACTGCCGAGAACTGGAACTGGCTCACCGACCGAGATCTCGAAAATAATAAAGACGGTCACGATCACTTGACCGAAAAGCTTGCGCCTGGAATCGATCACAGCATTTTGCTAATCCACAATGAGAATTCGCCCGACGCCGGCTCCTTCACGGTGCCCGAAAATTCATTGTTTGTGATGGGCGATCACCGCGACAATTCAGCTGACTCCCGCTTCTGGGGCTTTGCCCCGGTCGACAATATTTTGGGCCGCGCAATGTTCGTCTGGATGACCTGCGAAGACCCCATACCGATCGTCGGCTTCGCCTGCGACCCCCGCACCATGCGCTGGTCGCGCCTCGGCCACGTGATTAAGTAATTTTTTTGGCTGCCGCTGATTTTTGCGGCCTTCTTCTCCTAAGAGCTCGCCGCTAAAACGCTGGTCGTGGCCCAACTTTCTATTCGACGAGTTCACTCTTTAAGATTCCGTACGTGACCAGATCATGAAAACCGCCGTCTTTTTTGCCCTCTTGCCGCAAGACACCCTCTTTGTGCATGCCTGGTTCCCGACGTTTTGCCAAAACGTGAATCAGCGCTTCGATTTTAAAACGATACTTTACGTTCAAGCGGGTGCAGAAGAATCTAGAATGTGCGGAGGAGGCCAAAACCTGCGAGCAGAAGGCTTGCGATAATGATTGCCGGCGCGACCCACCGGAGAGCGAAGAGCCAGTGGGAATACAGAACTTCGGTCGCTTCGGATTCGTCGTTGATAAACTCTTCTTGCAGGCGCTCGCGTTTAATTTTGCGAATCATCAGAAATGCGATTCCTAGCGCTGAGATCGGCAGTAAGCCGTTAATCAACAAACTATCGAGAATCTCCAGCAACCCATGCCCATGAATAGAAACGTCGCTAAGAACCGACGTCGACAGCGCCGGGCCAACCCCGAGTAAACACGCAAAAGCACCCGCGGCCCATGCGGCTTGCGCCCGCGATAAGCGCGTGAAGTCGAGCAAATTGGCGACGACCGATTCTAGCAAGCCAATGCTTGCGCCGAGTGCGGCCAAGTAAAGACAAACGAAAAACGCCATTCCGAAAACAAATCCACTGTCGATATCGACCAACAGGCGCGGTAAAGTTTGAAAAAGAAGTTCGGGGCCGCTGGATTTAAAAGTCGCGCCCATCAGCAGCGGGAAAATTAAAAGGCCCGCGAAGAGAGAGATCAGTGTATCCATAGCCGTCACGCGAAAACCCGCTGCCGGAATTTTGGTTGCTTCATTTAGGTAGCTGCCAAAGGTCACCATGGTTCCGAAACCAATCGAGAGCGTGAACAGCACGTGCCCAACAGCATCTAGAGGCGAAAACAACGTCAGCTTCGTAAAGTCTGGGTAAAACATAAAACGGAGCGCGTCCGTCGCGGTTGGCAAGCTCAAGCTCTTCATCACAAGGACACCCAGAAGCAAGACAAACACTGGCATCGAAAGACTCACCCAGCGCTCAATTCCCTGCTGAACACCTTTGCCCACAATCACTAGCGTAATTAGTAAGTGAACGCTCATCAGTGCGATTTGCAAAGTTCCATGTTCGCGGAGAACCGACAGCGATTGCTCGACATCGAAGCCTCCGGTTTTCAACTGGCCCACGCAAAACTGCATCAAAAAGTGCAAAACCCAGCCGCTGATCACCGCGTAATAACTCAAGATCAAAAGGCAGACGACCACCGAGAGTCGACCCGCCCACATCCAACCCCCACCAGGCCCTTTTTTCCGAACTTTTCGAGAGATCGAATCGTCATGCGAGAGTCGGTAACAAGCAGAGATGACCGAACGGCGCGTGATTTTGCCGAGCATCAGCTCGCCGATTAAAAGCGGAAGGCCCAGACCAAACGCGGCGAGAATATACATGATGACGAACGCGCCACCGCCGTTCTCGACGGTGACATACGGAAAACGCCAAAGGTTCCCAAGCCCGAATGCCGAACCGACAGCGGCCAAGTAAAACCCAAAACGAGTGCCCCACAAGGAGCGGCGACGGACCTTGTTCATGGGTTAACTATTCACCCGTCATCGCGGCTATCGAAGCCGACGCCCGCCTCAAAGTCGGCCGCACCTGGGTCGAGTTTTTGAAGGGCCTCAACGTCGAAGTTCGCGAAGTCACCTTCATGTGCGAAATCTTCGCCCATCGTCGCGTCAGGCTGATCATCCGTGTGAATCGTCTCGATAATCTCTTGCGACGAGCGACCGCGGGCAGCTCCATGTCGACCCGACATGACGAAAATACGAATTGGAATTCCCTGCAAGTCCCAACGCTCTTGAATTCGCTTCGACAAGAAACGACGATAAGAGGCCGTTACCCCGTCTGCGTGATTGGCAAATGCGATAAACGCAGGCGGCTGTTGGTTCGTTTGAGTGAGATAATAGAACTTCACATCGCGCGTATTCCAGACCGGCGCGGGCGCCTGGCGAATCGTCTCGATAAAGAAATCATTCAACTCACGTGTCTTAATCCGCAACGTGATTTTGTCTTCGATCTGAACGATCGCGTCAAACATGTCCTTAAGCCCTTTACCCGTAACAGCGCTCGTGAACACGATTTTGA
>JAYTHQ010000148.1:0-5144 GCA_043732445.1 Bdellovibrionales bacterium
CGACGTCACCCAGCTTGGAGAATTAAAGAAGCGACTCACTCAACTGGGTTTCCAACACCTCCAGAACGAACATGATGAACAATCAGGCCTCTTTGAGTTTGGCGTTGATCAAGAGAGAGCTCAGGCCTCTCCTTTCCACGATCAATTAGTGATCGTCGCGCCCCTAGGTGTGCGCGTAGGTCCTCTTTTCGTGGCGGGCTTCTTTTTGGCGATCTGCTGGTGGGCCAGTACTCAGTCAGAGCGCTCGCTACGTAACCCTGTGTTGCTCATTGCTTTTAGTTCTCTCATTGCCGTTTTCTCGATTTGCTCCGCCGTTTCAGCGAGCTTCTGGAGAGTCGAATTCTCGAACGACTCCATGAGCATCAATTCGATCTTTTCAAAAAAAACGATTGCGTGGGATTCCATCGCCAGCGTGAGAGAGGCCCCGTCTCGAACAGGGCGATTTCTGGTCACGGTTGTTGTTAAGCTTCATGACGGCACAGAACTTAAATCACGAAATTTTCATTTTCACTTTGCCCATCAACTCAGGGCTGCGATCCAACGCCGACGCGAACTCCATTGTGCGTAATTCGATTTCAAATTCGAATCAATAACCAACGCAGATTTCACCGAGTGATTTTTTCGTGAGATCAGGCGCGACGTATGTCTCATTTGCATGCCCGGTCACGATCAAGACACTGATTGAGAAACGCGATGGGTTTCAGTGTGTGAGTTAAAGTCGCGAGCCCGGCTAAATGCAAAGACGAAAGCAAAATTCCTGTGGCGATACCGACGGATTGGATCGGCCAATAGGTTTGCGAATCACCGAGAGCAGAGAGCAGATAGCTCGCTTCGGGCTTTTTAAAGTTGAGAAGCTTTGAGGTTGTCCCGTCGGATTCTTTGAACATTCGATCGCGCACAGAAAAAAGAGAAACCACCCTTCTTCTTTTTGGAATGATTTTGCCGTCGCTGAAGAACGAATCGTAGGGAACCTTGGCTTCTTTGGAAGCAACGGTAAATTCTTAAAACATAACGCCCGACTCGGCAAGGCCTTGATGGATTCGGCGCGGGCCCCAGGCAAAGTTTAAAGAATCCTCACGGAGGGCGAGGCACCGAACTTCACAAGTGGTTTTTCAAAACAAAGATCTTTCAGCAAATGCATGGCAAGGGCGTCGCGGTCGAAGGCCTCGATAATACCTTTGGCGAACGATCATTTGAGAACATTGGTGCGTGGGTGGTGGGGCGAAACTCCTCCGTACCAGACCTCGGTGTTTGTTCTTACCCATCACGAACGAAAGCAACTTCGGATGGACGCCGGATCAACTTCGAATATGTCATAATAGCTCATATCATTAATGCCACTGCCGAAGATGCATAACGCGCGCTCGGCGAATGACTCGAATTTTGCGAGAATTTGTAGACAACTTTGAAATCAAAAGCGATTGATCAGGGATGCGCCTTAAACGTTTTTTGGCCGCCGCCGGCGGAATCACTCTTCTTATCATTTTACGGATCTCGAGTGCGGAAGCCACCGGTGCGCCCTTAGCAGTGGCCGAGCAAAAAGCGCTGCTCGCCGAGGCTCCGGCCGTAAGCTTGATGGTGATCCAACATCACCCGCTTCTGGTTTGGGCGAATTGGCGGCACCCGGAGCGAGCCGGTTGGGAGACTTATGCGTTCGGTGTGATCGACTCGATTCTTGATCAGCTTGATACGGCGCGAGACATCACCGATTTTTGCCCTACTTACCGGGCCCTCTCGCGAAACGAGCGGATTGTGGCGTGGGCTCAAATGTTTGCAGGCATTTCGTATTTTGAGAGCAGTTTTGATCCGACCAACCGAACCCTAGAAACAGCGGCCGATCGAGGCGTCGATGATATCACAGGGCAACCGGTTTACAGCGAAGGCCTCTTACAGCTGTCGTATCAAGACACCACTCAAGATCAGGTCGGCCCGATGTGTCGGTTTGACTGGGGCCACGATCAGCATTTAAGTGAAACCGATCAGCATCGAACGATTTTGAATCCGTACACCAATCTCTTTTGCGGTATTCACATGATGGCGAAGTATCTCAGCGACAACGCGGGCAAAATTGTCGTGAGCGATCACTACTACTGGTCGACACTCCAGGCCGGCAACCGCAACGAAGAGCGCGTCGAACAAATCCAACACATGGTTCGCCGACTCAGATTTTGCCACCGCTAGGGCCTGAGAGTTTACGAGACGCTGATTCATTAAAAAACGAAACGAGCTCAGCGGTGTGAAATAGCCACGTTTTTACGATGGCCCAAAAGTGCGCATTTGGAAGTTCGATCGTTTTGCGCGGATGAAAAAACTCAACCAAGTTTTTTTGAGTCGCGTAAGGAACCGTCGTGTCTTTTTTTGCAACCACGGTGCCGATGTCTTTTGTTTCATGAAGGCGGCCAAGCCGAGTCGGCTCAAGCTTGAGGTACGCATCGATCGCTTCAGCATATTCGCGGTCGTCTTTAAATCCGTAACGCTTCATTCTCGAGACGTGAAAAGCGCGCATATCCGCATGATCAGATGTCACGATGACGTTTGAGAGCGGAAGTCCGCCAACGATCATGAAGACCGCATCGAGCTCCGGAAAGACGTTGGCTGCGACACTCGCGTACGTAGCGCCAAGGCTTGTGCCCAGCATGCCAATAAACGGCGTCTTGATGTCTTTGAGCGCAAGCTCAATGGCTTTTTGAGAGTTCGAGTAAGCGCGCTGATGACGTTCAACATCGTCACCCGTTTCACCAGGGTGCGACCAGTCATTTAAGATATAAACATCGTAACCTTCGCCGCTAAAAGCTTTAGCGTAGCTTTTATCAATCGTGTTTGTACCGCCAGTGGGCGGCAAAATGACGAGACTCTTATTAGATGGAGTCGCCGCTTCGTATTTCGTGATGTGAACTGCAAACACATCACTTTTGACAGAATATTCGTGAGTTCGTTTGGCCAACGTTGAACAACTCGCTGTCAAACCCACGACGGCTCCGATTAAAAAACAGGATTTAAGGACTCGCATTTCGAGACCCCATCGATCGTTGGCGATTCAAGGCAAAATCATAGAATGGATCGTAGTACCATTCCAGCAGCTTTCGAATCCAAATTCTATTGGTAGCGAAAGTTTTTTTTGCTTCGAATTCATTTTGAGCTGCGTCAAGATCGGCCAGAATTTCTTTCGTGCGAGCTCCGCCGAGCTTTCTAGAAATTGCGCGAACAGAATTTCGAAAGTCAGTAAATCTTGAAAGATCACCCTCGATTCCTAGCTTCGAATTCAAAACGTAATCTCGAAGGATAGCCTCAACCCTCGCCTCAATCGGCACATCTAAAACGAGTTTTGGACTCGACTGCATTTTCTGAAACAGCACCGCCGGGATTAAACGGTGCCCGACCTGCTGACTTTCATCTTCGATCAGAATCGGGGCCGACTGACGAGCCGCTCTCATTAAATCGACGGCCAGACGATTTTCAAAATCGATCTGGGTCGGCTGTTGCTCAGGCATTGCGCCAAACGCCGAACCACGGTGAACCGCGAGCGCTTCAAGGTCGATGTAAGGTTGACCACTCGCCGCGAGGTAATCTGTTTTACCTGATCCGGTCGGCCCGCTCACCACTTGAAACTGGAGTGTTCGTGAAAGTGACTCAGTCGATTGAATTAAGAATTGCCGAAGCGCCTTATAGCCACCCTCAACGATGGCGACCTCGCGGCCGCTCTCTTTCAACCACGCTTGAACAATTTGGCTGCGCAGCCCGCCCCTAAAACAATAGATGACCGACGACGGCCGAGGATCGAGTTGTCTCAGCCAGGCCTCGAGGCGCGCTTGTTTGACAGAGCCGCTAACAAGTTCGTGGCCAAGCGCAACGGCCGCGTCCTGCCCTTGCAATTTATATTTAAGACCAATCTGGTGGCGTTCGTCGTCGGTCAACAGTGGAAGATTGATGGCACCAGGGATCGATCCCAGACTAAACTCATTCGGCGAACGCACGTCGATCAACGGCATCTTCAGTAGAAATAAGTCTTCGAAATCGTCGAGGTGGAGTTGCTTCACGAAAAGTAGAGTGCAAATTCTTTGGCTGGATGAACAGAACCAATTCGCCGCGCAAACGGAAACCGCGTGCTGAGTTCACTGACGACCGCGTCGGCCGATTCGGCGGCGACGACTAAGAGAAGGCCGCCGCTGGTTTGCGGGTCAAAGATGAGTTCAATCTCGGGAATCTCGAATGATGACGGGCTCATCTGATTTTTGAGATAGTCGCGGTTTGTTCGGTGCGCTTTCGTCAGAAAACCTTTAGCCAAGAAGTCCATGGCCCGAGCAAATCGCGGAAGGCGCGAACTTTCGACGTGAAGACTGACGTCGCTTGCGCGCGCTAGATTCAGGCTGTGACCCGCAAAGCCGAAGCCGGTGATGTCAGTTGCCGAACGGACAGCCGCGAGCGAAGGAGCCGACAAAACGGAAGCCACGTCATTCAACTGACACATGCTTTCGGTCGCTTCGCTAATCTCGTCTTCGGTCACCTCGCCTCGCTTAAGTGCCGCAGTTAGCGTTCCTGTTCCGAGCGCTTTAGTGAGAATCAAAGCGTCGCCCGCTTTCGCGCCGGCGTTGGACCAAACTTTTTTCGGATCAACCAAGCCTGTGACCGAAAGCCCGAACTTCAACGTCTCGTCATCGATTGTGTGACCGCCAACGAGCGCCGCTCCTGAGTCACGAATCGTGTCCGAGGCACCTTGTAAAACATCAACAGCCACTGATGTTTCAAGAAGTCCCATGGGAAACGCGAGGATCCCCATGGCCGTAATGGGCCTGCCGCCCATCGCGTAAACATCGCTGATCGCATTCGCGGCGGCGATCCTGCCAAACAAATAAGGCGAATCAACAATCGGCGTGAAAAAATCGAGTGTTTGAACAAGTGCGAGATCTGTAGCAAACGCGCGGGGCAGGCGATAAACTGCCGCATCATCAAATGTACCCGCGCCTATCATGAGTTCGGGTGGCGAAGGCGGGAAGTGAACCCGCGCGAGAATGCTTTTCAGCTCAACGGCGGCAACTTTGGCTGCGCAACCGCCCTTTTGGACGGTTTGGGTCAAACGAAGTTTATCGGGAGATTCCATCATCGGAGTTTGCCAGTAGCGTTAGCAAATTGCATCTGCCTTCTCA
>JAYTHQ010000149.1:0-1448 GCA_043732445.1 Bdellovibrionales bacterium
AGCTCCTCGACCGCGTCACGAACGAATTCGGGCGAGCCCGGAACATCGGCTTCGCCGGAATGAACCGTGATGTGAAGGCCGGCCGCGCGGGCGCGCTGAAAGAGCGGCGCGAATTTCTTTGAATCAAAGCCGACTTCGTTATCGGCCAGATCGAGCCCGATAAACGTTGCGCGGTTATCGATCGCAAACTGCGCAACACGCTCGCCGTCTTCAAACGGTAAAATTCGCTGAATGATCGCGATCAGCCCGACTGCGCAAGGCAGGTATGAGGCTTTCTGCACGCCGCGCACGATGGCTTCGTGAATCTTCTCGAATGACAAATGAGAATGGCCGGCCTGAATAAACGTCGGAGCGTAGCGAAGTTCGAGAATTCGCACGCCGTCGGCATACGCATCTTCAATCGCCTCGAATGTGATTCGGGTTAATACCTCTTCGGTCGAGAGCACTTTCTGGGTCGCGAGAAACTTGGCGAGAACGGCCTCTAGATCAACCATGGGCTGGGTGACAAGGTACATCCGATCGAAAGACGCGGAATCCGTAGGCACTTCGAGGCCACTTAAGCCCAACAATTCGCGCAACGTTGAGGGGCGAAGGGAGCATTCGAGGTGGCGGTGAAGCTCAACTTTGGGAATGGCGCGTAGCTGCTCAAGAGTCATAATTTGCTCCTTCAAAGATCGAGCTATCATCGACCGGTAAGTGTCTCCCTGACAAGCGGGGCAATGAGTTGACGCGCCCTGAAAGCGCAGGCAAAAAATCTGCAGAGCATACATTCGTTTTTAAGACGAGTTTCGAAAGGATTAAAATCATGGGCGAGCCATCATCTACATCATCGGGTCCTATTTCTGGCCCGGCTTTAAAGGCCCTCTCAATTCCTTCACGCCTTGCTAAAACGCCAAAATCAAAACCTCGCTACGGCGTCACGGTTCAACTCAATTCCGGCGAGCAGATTGTCGTCGCTGACCCGCGCGCCACGCGAGCGATGGTCGCGCTGATGGACATGAACGCACTTCACGGCGGTGCAGCCAGCCACTTCGGTGGTCCTTCGGCCTTTGCTGAGCTGATGTCGGCGGCTCACGGCTTGATGTTCGAGACCGCATTAAAAAAGAAGATGGAGTGGCACGAAGCTTTCAACTTCGTCAACGACGCCGGTCACTGCGAAAATGGCTTGTACGCGCTCAAAGCGAATTACGGATTTGCCGATCTCACCATCGATCAACTTAAAAAATTCCGTTCAATCGAAAGCCCGCTCACGGGTCACGGCGAAGCGCATCTTTTTCCGCAAGGCGTTTTGATTTCAAACGGACCTTTAGGATCGAGCTTGCCGCAGGCGCAAGGACTCGCAATTGGCGACGCGCTCTCGGGTAAAAAGCGAGTCACTCTCTGCGCGTTGTCAGACGGTGCCGCGATGGAGGGCGAAGCCAAAGAAGCGCTCGCGGCCATCCCGGGTC
>JAYTHQ010000150.1:0-1443 GCA_043732445.1 Bdellovibrionales bacterium
GCAAAACGCGGAAAAGTCGCGCCGTTTGTTTTATTCATCAGCGATAACCGCACGAAGCTTTCAGGCCGCATTGAGCAAGATTCATTCTCAATGGAGCCGACGTTTCAATCGCTTGAAAAACTCGGCTGGAAAATCATGCGTCTCGAAGATGGCAACCAACTTCAGGCGTGCGTTTCGACTCTCGAAGAAGCGATCCAGCAAGTTCAGCTCGACCCGACGCACCCGATCGTCATTCACGCTCGCACCGTCAAGGGTAAAGGAAATAAAAAAGCCGAAGCATCTTCGAGCGGAGCGCACGGGTTTCCGCTGAAGAAAGCCGACGAGATGCCGGCTTTCTTGCAAGAGATCTACGAGGGATCATCGCAAGGTGTGCCCGCCGAATTTACAGCGTGGGCGAAAGAGCTCGCAGATTACGAAGCGAAAAAAGCAGCCGCTCCGAAAAAAGACGAAGGCACGCTGCTACCTGGCGCAGCTTTACTAAAAGCTCAGCCGAACGAAAAAATTCAGATCGGTATCGCGGCAGCCCTTATCGCATGTCGCAAAAAAGGTTTACCTGTCATGAGCGTTTCGGCTGACCTGCAAGGTTCGACGGGCGTTGCTGATTTTCAAAAAGCCTTCCCGGATTCAACTCTCGACGTCGGTGTTGCCGAATCAAACATGATTTCAACTGCCGCGGGCCTTTCGATCAGCGGATTCATTCCGATCGTCGACACGTTTGCGCAGTTCGGCGTCACGAAAGGTGCGCTGCCCATCACGATGGCCAATCTTTCAGCCGGGCCGGTGATCGGAATTTTCTCGCACACCGGTTTTCAAGATGCCGCCGACGGCGCTTCGCACCAAGCGATCAGCTTCTTCGCACAAGTCGGAACGATTCCACACGTCGAACTTTTCTCACTCTCGACAAGTAGCGAAGCCGAAGCGCTTTTGACCGAAGCGATTGAATCGTTTGCGGCCGACCGCGCTGCCGGTAAAACTCCGCCGACGCGGTTGTTCTTTTTGGGCCGCGAAAATTTTCCGCGCACGATCGGTCAGCACACATACAAGCTCGGCAAAGATCAAATCCTTCTCGACTCGTCGGCTGAATTCAAAAACGCGGTCACGATCGTGGCCCAAGGATCGCTTGTTCCGGAAGCGCTGAAAGCATCTGATCTGCTGCGCCAACAAGGCACGGGCGCGATCGTCATTCATGGATCAGCCGTGAATCACCCAGATTTACCTACCATTAAAGCCGCGCTCGCAAAAACTGCTGGCCGACTTGTCACGGTCGAAGAGCACCGCACGGTGGCAGGCATGGGTGCAATGCTCACCCATGAACTCGCGCAAAGTGGCGTCGCGCTGAAAGTAAAATCGCTCGGTGTTGGCAATGAGTTCGGCCAAAGCGCTTACTCGGCGCTCGAGCTCTATAAAAAGCACGGCATGGACTCGACCGCGATCGCGAAGGCT
>JAYTHQ010000151.1:0-15430 GCA_043732445.1 Bdellovibrionales bacterium
TTAGATTCTCATCGGCAAATGACGTTGAAGGCCGATGCGAACATCGTTGGATTTCAAGATCTGAACTTTAGGGTTCAAGCCCTGCTCGGCGGAATCACGGCCATCCGCGAGGCTCGAGTCGAGGGAACATTAAAGAGCGACGATTTCAAAGGTGTCGCGTCGATGAAGGGCGGCTCTGATGCGAGCGAACTGCAGACGCTCGACTTTGTAAACTGCGCGGTCATCGCTAATTTAGAGACGAAAACGGCCGGCGTTCGCTGCGGACCTCAGGCCGTGCATTTGCGACTTCGTGGGCGAACTTTTATAAATCAACCTGATTTGTTTACGCTCGCGCCTGAGGTCGATTTCAAGATCACCGACGCTTCGTTTGATAAGAAAAAGTCGGCGGACTTTAGCCTCGCGATCATTCTCGATCATCTCGGGATCTTTCGGTTTGGTACTCAGCTAAAGGGTCACATCGAAAGCTCAGCTGCGGGCGGCACCAAATATTCGGTGAAGGGGCGCGGGGATTTGATCGTGCCGCTGTTTTTACAGATTGATGAGATGTTGCGGCGAACGCCGTACGCGATTCCTGCTCCGTTTAATACTCTAGACGGAGCGATTGGCGCTCAAGTGAATGTTGATTTCACGCAAGATGGCGGCGCCATCGACTATCAGGCGGCGACACGACTCGATTCGGATTCTCAAGCGCTGCATCTCGATGTGAACGGAAAGACAACGTTGGCGAAATCAGCAACTGGCGGTCTAGACCCATCGACCGATGTGACACTTTCGATCCTAAAGTTATCGTTGTCGGCGCCGCGTTTTGATTTGCGTGCGCCTCCTGCATTTAAGCCCGACGGCAGATTTGTGCCGTTGAATGAAAAAGCGGTGCAGGCACGGCTGACAGAAAAAATTAAACCGAGTGCTAACAAATTTAAACTCCATGTGAAAACTGCGACACCTCAGGCCATTCGGATCGCGACGAATTTAACGAAGTCATCGATTCCGATTTCGATGGATGTCAGCTATGACGATCACGCGTTAAGCAAATCGCCAATCACGGGTTGGGTTGAAGTCGGACAAACGCCGATTGAGCTCTTTAAACGAAGTGCAACGGTACAATCCATCCGGGTCGACTTTCTAGAGACCGGAGACAACCGATTAAACGGCAACATAGGAATCAACTACGGCGATTATGCCATGACGATACTTTTGTTGGGCGAAGTCGCTGATCCGCAAGTGAGATTCATCAGCGATCCACCGCTCGATGACGATCAGATTGTTTCGGTTTTGCTTTTTGGCCGGCCTCAGCATGAGCTTGGTGACGAAGATAAGTCATCGGTCGCTAACACGAAGACCGCGATGGCCGACGCAGTCCTTGGTTTGGGCTCACTGTATTTGCTAGCTTCGACACCGGTTGAAAGTGTTGGTTACGACCCCGATACGGGCCGCGTGATTGCGCGGGTCGGTTTAGGCGGAGGCGCGTCGGTTGAGCTCGGTGCCGGGAACCAAGATTCAGGGTCGGGAGTTGGCTTTAGAAAACGGCTCTCAAAAGATTTTCTTTTTCGCTCCGATGTTGAGACGCTAGGTTCAACCGGCCAAAGAACGGTCTCGGCACTGATTGAATGGGTGAAAAGATTTTGAGCGCAAGTTTTGATCCGTCATCTGACAAATCCGGGGAGTCTGCGCCAAATCCGAACGACCCGGATCTCAAGCAATTTTTAGCGTTTCTGCGAACGTTTTTAATGCCGATGATCATCATGAAAGGCTTTTTGCTTTATTTCGGCCTGAATTATTCGCGCTACCCGGGCGAGGGGTACGGCTACGGTTTGGTTACGACTCTCGTCTTTATCGCCGTGAGCTTTGCCTATTTTCTGTGGTCGCAGCGCAGCTGAGCGGGCGGCCAAGATCAGGCTCCTAAATAATTTCTGTTGAGATCTCTCGAGCGGCAAATACTCCGGGTGCCACTGCACGCCGACAATGTACGCTGTGCCGTTATGCTCGATCGCTTGAACGACGCCGTTGGCCTCGAGAGCGACGCTCTCGAGGCCTGAGCCCAAAGATTTCACCGCTTGATAGTGAAGTGAATTTACACGCAAACTCATGCGACCCAGAATTTGCCGGAGGCGAGAAGTTGCGCCGATTTGAATTCGTTTTCGCGGCAGGAGTGTGGTGAGGATAGGTGATTCCTCATAAAAAGCCGAAATTTCTTGATGGAGTGAGCCGCCGAGGCAGACGTTTAACAACTGCATCCCACGGCAAATGCCCAGGACCGGAATCCCTCGCGAAATGGCTTCGCGAACCAACGGCACTTCAAGCTCGTCGCGGCACTTCTGTTCTTGAAGAGCCTCCAACGACGAAATGCTCATTAAGTGACGAACTGCCCCGAGCAACATCAATAAAGATAAATCGAGGAGTGAGCCCACGCGGTACGAAAGAAGTTTAAAACCAGCGGTGAGCTGACAGTTGACCGAGGGCTTGAAACCCTGTTCCGGCGTAAATCCGATCAGTGCCCACGTTTCGCGGCGCTGCCAACGGCTCTTCACTTCTTTGCGCAACTGCTTTCGCAGATCAGGCAAAACGCGCTCTTCATTGTAAAGTTTTGGATCGACGTCGGCTCCGCCGCCGATGATCAATCCCTGCAGGCCGTCGAGCGAGGTCGGTTTTGAGGGCGTGATGCGAATCGCGCGGCCGCCCGCACGTAAGATCGCGATCTGTGTGGCCATCCACGCAGGCCATCCGCCTTGGTCAGGTCCCGTTACGCCGATTCGAGGCCTCACAAAAATTCCGGCAAAGAGAGCTGATGCATCGATTCATTCAGACTGACGCGCGACGCGCGGTCAAGAATCTGCCAAATGAACTCGACTGAAAACGAACCACCGTGCTCTGGCCCAAAGCCTGGCCCTCAGCAGTCGAGCGGCGTCGATTGCGTTACGGATCAACTCGGCGAAGTTCGATCGCTTCCGGTCCCCAGCCTCCGATGACGGGAACGTCTCGGCGCGCAACATAGATGAGGATCGCGCCTGAAATGACGAGTTGACCGACCGACAGCCACTGGCCTCGAGTCAGCCCGAACATTTGAAAACCAATGTCGGCGTCGGGCATTCGGAACTGTTCGCCGATGATGCGAACGACGGCGTAACACGTGAGCCAGACGGCCCCGACAACGCCGGGCTTGCGCGGCTTTTTCCAGAGAAAAAATGCGATCAAAAACATCAGTAAGCCTTCGAGTAAGGCCTCGAAGAGTTGCGATGGGTAACGAGGCGTTAAGACTGCTCCGAGTGCGGCGCGGGTCGCGACGTTTCCGTGTTGAATCGCTTCAATAAGGTCGCTGATAACCATCTGAATCTGGTAGCGCGCCCCAGAGCTTGAACGGACTTGCGAAATCCACGACGTCCACTGCTCAAAGTTAACGCCGATTGTTTTCACCGCCTCATTCATGCGTGGAAGCAGATCGGCGCTCGCGTCGGTGAGCGCTTTTTCGCGGTCGTGTTTGAGCCACAAAAACATTTCTCCCGGAAATTTCGCGGCGAGTGGAAAGCCTGGCGGGGTTTCTCGGCCGAATAATTCGCCGTTTATAAAATTCGCAATGCGCCCGAAGAAAATGCCGACGGAGCCACCTAAAACCGTGAGGTCGCCCAAGTGACGCCAGTCGAGTTTATGTCGCTTAGCGAAAATAAGAGCCGCTACAAATGTTCCGATAATACCGCCGTGGCTCGCCATGCCGCCTTCCCAGACTTTCAAGACACCCCAAAACGGAAAATTTGCTGAAAAATCCGTCAAAAGGTCGGGGCTATAAAACACCGCGTAACCTAATCGACCGCCGATCATCACTCCGAGAACAACGTAGGTGATGTAATCGGTGATCATCTCGGGTGAGATCGTGCGTCGTCCGCGCTTTGCGATGAAAGTCATCATCATCGCACCCACGATAAAGCCGGTTAGGTAGGCGAGTCCGTACCAGCGAATCCCGAACGTCGGGGAGAACTGAACCAAAAACGGATTAAGATTATGCACCCAGATATTCATTCGTTCCGTCTCCGCCCGTTTGCAGCGGGCGCTTTCTTGGACCAGGCTTCAACTCTCTCGGAAGGCTAGCCAAAAGACAACGAGATCCTGAGGCGAAAAATCGTGGATTTGAGCCCGAACTCGCTACGAATGGGCTACACAGAACGCGCTTCGGGGGCATATAATCAGACAAACATTTAAAAGGATCTTCGACGTTTGGAAAACCCCGCTCAAACTCTTAGTTACGCGACCCGATCGAACCTGGATTACATCGAATCGCTTTATCAAGATTTTCGCTCTCATCCTGAAACCGTCGGCGCAGAATGGCGTCAGTTTTTTCAAGGCGTCGAATTTGCGCAGGAATTTGGGCCGGAATTTGCGAAAGGGCTCTCGACGCAGTCTGGATTGTCGTCAAAAGAACTCGATGTTTTTCGGTTGATCCACGCGTTTCGCGATTATGGCCACTACGAAGCAAATTTAAATCCTCTCGCTCAAGGTCAAAAATCGTTTCCGGAACTCTCGCTCCATAATTTCAATCTGACCGAGGCCGATCTCGATTCTAAATTTGAGGTCGGCGGCATCGTTGGCAAACCAGGCGCGAGTTTGCGCGAAATTATCAACCACCTGCGCGACTCTTATTGCCGCACGATCGCGATGCAAGTTTCGGATTCGGTTTCGACCGTTCGGAATTGGTTTATCGACGAATTTGAGAACAATACCGCCAACTGGATACTGTCGGCCGATCAGAAAAAAGCCATTTTCAATCAGGTCGCAAAAGCCGAATCCTTCGAGAAATTTATTGCCACACGCTACGTGGGCAAAAAGCGCTTCTCGATCGAAGGTTGTGATGCTGCGTTGCCATTTTTAGAGTGGGTGACGTCGAAGGGCCAAACGCTAGGCACCGAAGAAGTCGTGATCGGCATGGCCCACCGCGGCCGCCTTAACGTTCTCGTTAACTTTATGGAAAAAGGCGTTTTAAATTTACTCGCGGAATTCGAAGGCATCCGCGATGAGTTCAATTCGTTCTTTGACGGCGATGTGAAATATCACATGGGCTATTCGTCAGACAAAAAAGTACCTGGCGGTCTGGTTCACTTATCTCTTGCTTACAATCCCTCGCACCTCGAGGCCGTCAACCCGGTCGTCATCGGGATGGTTCGTGCGAAGCAGCGCCAACGTCGCGACACGAGCGAACGAAAAAAAGTGGTGCCGATCTTGATCCACGGAGATGCGGCGTTCGCGGGTCAGGGCATCGTTGCCGAAACTCTGCAGATGTCTCAGCTGCCCGGCTACACGGTCGGTGGAACAGTTCACTTAATTACCGATAACCAAATTGGCTTTACGACAAAGCCTGAAAACGCACGCAGTTCGCCTTATGCGTCCGACGTCGCAAAGATCATTCAAGCGCCGGTCATTCACGTGAACGCCGATGATGTTGAAGCGTGCGTGCGCGCCGCCGACATCGCGATTCGTTTCCGGCAAGAATTTAAACGCGATATCGTCGTGAACATGATCGGTTACCGCCGTTTTGGTCACAACGAGGGCGACGAGCCCGCCTTCACGTCACCGGTGATGTATGACATCATCAAAAAGCATCCGACGCTTTTTGATATCTATGCACAAAAGCTCACGGGCGAAGGTGTGTTGTCGCAAGAAGACCCCGAGAAAATGTTCAAAGAACGCATCGAGTTTCTGCAAGGCAACCTTGATCAAGTTCGCAAAACGCCGCCGCAAATGAAGCCGCTGGTGTTTGATGGATTCTGGAAAGGCCTGCGCAGATCAACGCCAGATGATTTCAAAAAAGAGACCAATACAAAAACGAAACTAGAGACCTTAAAAAAAGTCGCCGACGTTTTGCTCACGTTGCCCGATGGCTTTACGCCGCATCCAAAAGTCGCGAAGCTGATCGGCGAGCGCAAAGCAATGATGGAAGGCGAAGGCAAAGTCGAGTGGGGCATGGCCGAGCTGCTCTCGTACGGTTCGCTGATGTATGAGGGCACACCCGTTCGCATGTCGGGGCAAGATGTCGTGCGCGGCACGTTCACGCACCGTCACGCAGCTTACTACGACTTTAAAACGGGTGAGCGGTATACGCCGCTGCAGGCAATCGACCCTGAAAAAGTAGAGTTTGTCATTTACGATTCGTTTTTGTCCGAATACGCCGTGCTCGGATTTGAATACGGTAACTCGTCGTCAGATCCAACTTTTCTCGATATCTGGGAAGCGCAGTTTGGTGATTTCGCAAACGGAGCGCAGATCATTATCGATCAGTTCATTTCGTCGGCCGAACAAAAGTGGCAACGTATGTCGGGTCTCGTCATGCTCTTACCTCATGGGTATGAAGGCCAAGGTCCTGAACATTCGTCGGCGCGCTTCGAGCGCTTCCTCCAAATGTGCGCGCAAGAAAACATGCAGGTCGTCAATTTAACCACCGCCGCCCAATTATTTCATGCGATGAGGCGTCAGCTCAAGCGCGACTTCCGTAAGCCTTTGGTGATCATGTCGCCGAAATCTTTGCTTCGCGGTCCGAAGTCGGCGTCGACTCTAAAAGAGCTCTACGACGGGACTTTCCAAGAAGTGATTCCAGATGCGGTCGCGCAGGCGAAAGCCGTTGAAACGCTGATTCTGTGTTCGGGCAAAGTCTATTACGACATCAATGGTGCCAGAGAGGCAGATCCCAAGCCCGCCAACGCCGACGCGGTTGCGGTGGTTCGGGTCGAACAAGTCTATCCATTCCCAGAGCACAAGCTGGCACCGATCGTTCGGCAGTACCCCAACTTAAAACGCATTCTCTGGACCCAAGAAGAACCAAAAAATATGGGCGCGTGGTCGTTCGTCTTTCCACGTTTGCTTGAGATGCGCGAAGTTTTAGGTCTTTCGCAATTAGAAATTAAGTACAACGGCCGCACGGAGCGTGCGAGCCCTGCGACTGGCAACGAAAAAGTTCACGCTGCCGAACAAAAAGAAATCGTCGCGACGTGTTTTACGAACGGAAATGATGCGAGCACGGCTTTGGCTCTTGAGTCGAAGTCGAAGAAAGCGAAGTAAAGATGAAAGTAGAGATTAAAGTTCCAGCCGTCGGCGAGAGCATCACGGAAGCCACGATTGGTGAATGGACAAAAAAGTCAGGCGAGTTTGTCAAACGTGACGAGGTCATTTTACTTCTCGAAACCGACAAGGCGAGCGTCGAAGTCGTCGCACCAAACGACGGTGTTTTCACGACAATGGCAAAAGCCGGCGAAGTCGTCAAAATCGGCGCGAGCATTGCTTCGATTGACACCGAAGGTGTCGCGACGGCCGGCATGCCGCAGCCAGCGAAGCAGACAGATAGCGCGGCCGCGGCGGCAAAGCCCGCCGACTCTGCTCCAGTTCCCGCAAAGGCCATCGCGACCGAACTTCAACAGACTTTAAGTCCCGCCACCCGCAGAGTCGTTGAAGAGCGCGGACTCAATCCCGCTGAAATCCAAGGCTCCGGAAAAGATGGTCGCCTGACGAAAAACGATGCGGTCACCGCGCCCGCAACGTCACAAGGTGGCCTCGGTGCGACCGCTGCACCAATGGCGGCGCCGGCCGCCGCAAAAGCGCCGTCGGCGATTCCGGCCTTGCCGAAAGCCAATCGTTCGGGCGAACGAGGCGAGCGTCGCCAAGCCATGACAACGATTCGTAAGCGCATCGCCGAGCGTCTGGTGCAGTCGCAAGCGTCGACCGCGACTCTCACGACCTTCAATGAAGTCGACATGACCCAAGTCATGGCGCTTCGAGAAAAGTATAAAGATAAATTTAAAGAGCGTTACGGTCTCTCGCTGGGTTTTATGGGCTTTTTTGTAAAGGCCTGCACCGAAGCTTTGAAGGTCGTGCCTGAAGTGAACGCATTTATCGATAAAACCGACACGGTTTATCACGACTACGCAAACATCGGCGTCGCCGTTGGAACTGAAAAAGGCCTCATCGTTCCGGTCGTGAAGGACGCCGATCAATTAACGATTGCGCAAATTGAACAAGCGATTCGCCACTATGCTTTAAAAGCACGTGACGGCAAAATCGCCATCGACGATCTCTCGGGCGGCACGTTCACGATCTCAAACGGCGGCGTTTACGGCTCTTTGATGTCGACCCCTATTTTGAACCCGCCGCAGTCGGCGATTTTAGGCATGCACAAAATCGAAGATCGACCGGTTGTCATCAACGGCAAAATCGAAATTCGCCCGATGATGTATTTAGCACTCTCTTACGATCACCGAATTATCGACGGCAAAGAGGCGGTCACGTTCTTAGTGAAAGTGAAAGAAGGCATCGAAGATCCCTCTCGTTTACTCCTAGAAATTTAGGTCATATATGGCAGACGCAGTAGCAGCAGAAACATCGTTTGATTTCGTCATGATCGGTTCAGGGCCTGGTGGCTACACGGGCGTGATCCGCGCGGCCCAGCTGGGTTTAAAATGCGCGATCATCGAGAAAGATAAAACGCTCGGTGGAACGTGTTTGAACGTCGGCTGTATCCCATCAAAAGCGCTCTTAGAGTCGAGTGAGCATTACTCGATGGCGGCGCACGGCGATTTTGAAAACCATGGTTTGAAAATTACCGGTTTTGAACTCGATCTGCCAAAGATGATGGCGCGAAAAGACAAAGTCGTTAAAGAGCTGACGGGCGGCGTGCAGTTCTTGATGAAGAAAAATAAAGTCACCGTCTTCAACGGTATCGGAACGATCACCGGTCCAAACGCGGTCAGCGTGACGAGTCCAGACGGCAAAGTCACTCAGCTCCAGGCAAAAAATATTATCATCGCGACCGGCTCCGAGCCCATTCAGCTCCCGTTTGCAAAAACTGACGGCAAGCAAATCGTGACGTCGACCGAAGCGCTCGAACTTCCAAAAGTTCCTAAGCATCTGATCGTCATTGGTGGCGGGGTGATCGGACTCGAGCTGGGTTCGGTTTGGTTACGCTTAGGTTCAAAGGTGACGGTCATTGAATTCACCGCTATGATTGCGGGCGCGTGCGATCAGCAATCTGCAAAGCTGCTCCATCGTTCATTGAGCAAACAGGGCATGGAATTCATGCTCAATACGGGCGTGACGGGGGTGACGAAATCGGCTGGTGCCGTGAGCGTCACTTACGAAGGTCGAGAAGATAAAAAGCGCGGCGCAATCGATGGCGACGTGATTCTGGTCGCAGTCGGGCGCAAAGCTTATACCGACAAATTAGGTCTCGAGAGCGTGGGGCTCGAGCGAGATCAGCGCGGCCGGGTGGTCGTTGATCAACACTTACGTACGAAAGTTCCGAGCATTTACGCCGTCGGCGATGTGATCGCGGGTCCGATGCTCGCGCACAAAGCCGAAGATGAAGGTGTTGCCGTTGCCGAATTCATCGCAACTGGCCACGGCCACGTGAATTACGACACGGTTCCAAACGTGATTTACACGTGGCCAGAACTCGCAAGTGTTGGCCAAACCGAAGAGCAGTTAAAAGAAAAAGGGATCGAGTATAAATCAGGTGCGTTTCCGTTTTCGGCCAACGGTCGGGCGAAAGCGATTGGCATGACCGATGGCCAAGTGAAGGTCCTCGCAGATGCAAAGACTGATAAAGTCTTAGGTGTTCACGTTGTTGGCCCAAGGGGCGCCGACGTGCTCGCCGAGGCGGTCATCGCCATGGAGTTCGGTTCCTCGAGCGAAGACATTGCGCGGTCCTTCCACGCTCATCCGACGCTCTCTGAAGTGATGCGCGAAGCAGCGCTCGCAGTTGATAAGCGCGCCCGCCAAATGTGAAGTCTGGCGGCTCGAGATCTTACGCGCCGTTTCCCTATTTCGTTTATTTTTAAATTATGCTGAGATTGTCTACCTGTTCGGACGTCCGAACCCGAGTGGAGGCAGCCCAGCATGGCCAAATTCGAACGACGTTTGTACATCGGCTTTGGAGTTTTAGTAGCACTCGTGACGCCGCTCCTGGTGGCCGCATTTTTTGTGATCTCCGAACTTCAATCGACGCAAGGCGATCTTCTTTTAAAAAATGCCGAGGACGTGATCGAGGCCGAGCGTCTGAATTCCTACATCAATCAAGAGTTCGCGTTAGTCCAGGCCTTCGTTTTGCGGGGGTCTGCAAAGGCTATTCAGCAGCTGGAATTCGTTCACAAGGGCTTTCAAGAGACAACCGTGCAGATGTTGTCGAAACTCGACAAGGGTGAGTCTCCCCAGCTTTTAGAAGAAGCCGCGCGCCTGGAAAACGAAGCCTTCTCCTACGTGAAGACAACGGTCGGCATGAAAGTGCATGGCGCGACGATCGCGCAAATCAATAGCTACGATGAAAGTGTCAATCTCACGCGCGGTGCGCGAATTCTTGAGGTTGTTCGAGAAAATGTTAAAGTCCAGACCGATCAGTTGCATGCCGCGCGGTCACAGTCCGATCGAATTGCGAAGGAACTTGTCTGGGGACTCGTGGTGGCTTGCGCCCTTGCGCTACTAGCGACGTCGGCGGTTGTCGTGCTTTTGTTTCAGATGATCCGAAACAAAGCTCAAGAGGACAAACAGCGCGATGAAAAAATGAAACTTCAGGAGCGGCTCTCGACGGCACGCAAAGAAGTCGTCGAAGTCGTAGCGCACGATCTCAAGAATCCGCTTTCAAGTTTGAAGATGAGCGTTGAGCTTCTTCAAGGAGAACTGGATGACGTGATTGCTTCTCGACCAGATGTTGGGACCGGCTTTCATATCGCGAATCGTTCGATCACTTCGATGCAGCGATTGATTGACGATCAACTCGATCACACGAAAATCGAAGCAGGCCAGCTGGAAGTTGAGTGCGTCTTGACCAACCTGTCAGATATTTTGACCGAAGCCGAGCTTCGCTTTCGAGGTCTCGCCGAAGCAAAAGGCTTAAAGCTAACCGCGAAAATTGAGCGCGCTTTGCTCGCCAACATCGATCCCACCCGTATGGAACAAGTGTTTTCCAATCTTTTGGGGAACGCCATCAAATTTACGCCTTCGGGCGGAATGATCGAGCTCTGTGGCCGCAGGCAAGGCGAGTTCGTATTGATCATTGTGAAAGATTCTGGACCCGGAATTGCGAAAGATTCTCTCGAACATATCTTTGAGCGCTACTGGCAAGTGCGTGAGACGGCATCTAAAGGGACGGGCCTTGGTTTATCGATCGCAAAAGGGATAGTTGAAGCACATGGTGGGAAGCTCTTTTGCAAAAGCGAAATAGGTCACGGAACTGAATTCGAAATTCGTCTCAGCGCGGCTCAACTGAGCCGGGTCGCCGAGATGCCCCACTAAACTCGCGAGCGTAGCGGCTGGGCATGTGGGCCTAAGAATTGAACACTCTAGGCAGCATGAAACAGGCACTGAAATACTCTGCTTTGGCTGCATTCTCGCTCGTTATGGCTTCGCCGCCTGTCTACGCGTTGGGCAGGTGTGAGTCGCTTTTTGCCAACCGAGAACAGAAGCGAGCTGCGCCAATTGAGGCGCGTGCTAAGCAAAGGGCCGACGAAGCACGCTCTCTTCAAAACTGGGCCGAAAGCATTCGCGCCGGCAAACCATCAGTCGATTTGAGTTTCCTGCAGTCGGTGATTTTGGGCGGAATGAAAGAGAGCCCGGGGATCACCCGTCGCGGCAGCTTGTTGAAAGGTCAGTTTAAGCCAGTTCTCGAAAAAGAAACAAAGACAGGACCACTTTTTAAGCCGTCTGGCATGGGTATCGTTTACGGTCGCCGCCGGTATATTGAATTTCCAAACTCGACAATCCTTCCGGTCCCGATGCCTGACGGAACGGTTCGACTCTGGATGTTCACGCGTGGCGTACGCCCATATAAGGTCGTCATCAATCGCTCAAACGGCGAGACGGCGCCGCGAGGCTACGTTTCTGATGTCTTGATGTTTGAAATCGTGGGCGGCAAAACCGTCTTCCACAGCCTCTTTCTAGAATCTGCGCCGGAGACAAAATTTTTGTTCGAAGACCCGCGTATCGTCGATCCGCAGATGGTGAACGAAGCGCACCGGCTAATGAAAGTAAAACTCGCGGGGACTGATTATTCTCCGCACAAAGACCCGAAAGATAATCCGAAGAATAATCCCGACGTGATGAATCGCTACATTGATCTTGATGTCGATGTAAACGGGGTGCCCGTAAAGCCGCACGTCGATCCGGTCACGAAGACCCCAGACTTCAAAGATTTAAGTCCGAAGCCGATCAAAAAGAAAAACGGTAAATACCTCGAGATCGACGCTAAAAACGCGACGGTCACGACAAACAGTTTTGGCGAAGTCGTCGTTCACACGCGCCTTCGCCCAAATTTCAAAGATCAAGACATTCTCGCGATCTTCGACGGCAAACCTTATGCGTATGCGCTTCAAGCGTTCGGATTTAAATCAGAAGCCGATTTTCTGAACTATCAGTGGGCCGACGCGATTTATGACCTGACCGGCAAGGCGACTCCCGACAACGTGATGGGGAGTGTGCGCCCGGTCTTCGCTAACGAACTTGTTCGCGACACGCAGCTGCCAGAGCATTTAAAAGTTCCCGAAGCTCGAACAGATCTTGAAATTATCCCTGGCGAAAAAGGAATCGGGAACGGCACGCGGATGATCAGAACGCGCCGAGCGGGCGATCTTCTGCTGACGACCGATGTGAACGGAGCGGGCGAGTACATTACCGGTGTTTTGAGTGCGAGCGAACGCGAGACGTACCCCGTCGCCGACGGTGAAGAAGTGCCAACGCGACTCGATCACGAGATTCGTAAGATTAAACAAAAAACACCGGGCGGAACGCTGAAGCGCCGTCATTATTCGATGAGCTTTACCGTCATGAACGCGCGCCAAGACCGCATCGTCGATTATCTACCTGATATTCTTCAGCCGCGATTTCCGCATGAGTTAGGTCTAGATTCTGGAATTCTAGATTTGCTCCACCTTTACCCGATGGGCATCGCGGTCATTCCGAAGCAGTGGGGTGATCAAATGCACGCGGTGACGCCAGAGACACTCGAGATTCTAGCCCGCGCAAAAGCCGAAGCCGGGAGCGGCGAACCAGCGAAAGCGATGTACGAATCGATGCTTGCGGACGTGGTCGCTCGATTCGGCCTCACGACGATTGTCGCAACCGGTGGAACGTCGGATGCGAATACGGATCTTTACGAGCTCGATCAGAAAGTTCTTTTAGCTCGGGCGAAAGTATTTACCGATATTTCGGGCGGGCCATTTCGAATGCCAATCCGGCCGTATAACTACAAGCGCGAAATGAAGAGGCGTCGCGACGTATTGAAGTCGAAAACGTAGAGCCTATCTATCCGGAGAGGCTCTACCTTTTGATTTACAGCGTGATCTGTTTCATCGCGCCGTTCCCTTGGATGAAGTAACAGTCTGTCGACGTTTCTTCTCGCAAAATAGTTTTGACCGTGCGTTTCAATTGAAACTCAACACCTGGGATCGGATTTTCAACTGTGCCTATGTTGACGATCTGACCGACCTGAACATTCGTGTCGAGCTCGTAGCCCCACATCACGTTGATGTCCGAGGGAATGATCGTTGCGTTCGCGAGGAAGGCACCTTTGCCGTTCAATTGGCCGCCGTAGTTATAAGTCAGCGTGTACGTTTGTTTAACGACGTCGAGGCCTAACAAATTAGTTGCAACATAAGAGAAC
Source organism: Bdellovibrionales bacterium (assembly GCA_043732445.1). Lineage (GTDB taxonomy): Bacteria > Bdellovibrionota > Bdellovibrionia > Bdellovibrionales > JAMPXM01 > CAJYOV01. The sequence goes on from JAYTHQ010000151.1 coordinate 13,619, forward strand.
GAGCGCGCGTAAGGGCGTTGCCAGCCGCTCATTTGGCCCCAAGCCGATTTGTCATTTGGAAGGACCGAGATGCGCGTCGTCGATACGTTCACGACGGGTTTATTGGCGACCACCACATCCCAGGCTTTTTTGCCGAGAGCAATCCAGCCAGAAATACCCGATGGGTCCGCGAGTACGGGGCCGAGAGTCGAAATCAAGTCGCCACCGAGAACAGTGCTCAGAACAATTGCATTCGGTAGAGTCGCTGGCATCGCCGCGTACTGTTCGAGCTGTTGAGCTGTGAGTGGAACTTCTTCGATGCGAGCATTGGCAACCGTTAAGTAATTTGCCATTTCGGCATCTGAACGAAAGCCGTGTGCGGCCGCCAACGATGATTGTGCTTGAGAAACCGAACCAACGACGAAAACCGAAAGAACTAAGCCTAACAGTCGCTTCATGAACCCTCCCCCGAGGTATGTATTTGAGTGGGAGGGGCTCTGACTCCCTCGTTCACTCGTGTTCGGGTTTGGTATCGACCGTGTCATTGCTCTAAGTCAAAGAACCCCGCAAAACGTTAAAAAGCCGGAAACTTTTTCTAAAAACTCGTCTCCGGCTCGGGCCTTTAGCCCTTCACTTTTGGATTCTGTGCCCAGCTGTTGCACCAAGCGCGTGACTTCACTGCTTTGCCCGCGAAGATTTGGCAAGGCGCCTCTGCGGCTGCCTTTGGGTCGCCTTTTGCCTGGAAAAATTGGCAATTGTAGCAGAACTGCTTTTGGCCTTCGGCACCTGCGCGCTTTGGCCATTTTTTGATATCTACTTTTTTTGCGTCAGCGTGGTAGCCGAGCGATTGAGCGAGAGCGTCTTTTTCGTTTACGGCCGCTGCCGGAGGGGTCTGGGCATCAGCTGTCGAAGAAAAAAGTTTTGGTCCGAGAGTAGCGGCTAAAAGGCCGAGACCGCTAATTTTGAGGAAACCGCGGCGAGACGTTTGATCTGACATTGAGAGGTCCTCCGTTAAACATTTTGACGAACATTTGGGCCTGATGGCTGTTGATAGCTCAGTTATCAGCTTGTTTTCATTAAGCGTCCAATGAAGATTCCTTCGAATGCGCCAGGCGCGCAAGCATCTTGACCAATGTTAGGGGCGTTAGCGCTCGACCTTCTTTGTTTGCGCTGGCACCGCTGATCCATCACACTAGAAATGTATGCGACCTAGCTTACCCGAATTATCACGATCTGAACTTGAGAGGCGTTCTCGCTTTCATGAACCACATCTCGCTCGCGTGAGCCGAAGCTTCGCTTACGGCATCGGGCGGCTCGACTTGAATCTTCGCGCATCGGTTGGGCTGGCTTATTTGATTTGCCGAATCCTCGACACCGTCGAAGATGCCCAGTGGTTATCAATTTCTGAACAAGAGACCGCGTTTCGGTTGTTTAATCAATTTTTGACCGAGCCATTGACGGCCCTGAGTGACGTCTCGAAGTGGCAGGCGAGTTTTCCGGTATCGATCAACGAAGGCGAACGTGCGCTCTTGATGGATGCGGCGGCGGTCTTTTCTGAATTCGCTGATTTAGAAGAAAACGAACGAAGCGCCATGCTTGAGCCGATCTTAAGCATGAGCCGCGGCATGTTCGCCTACTCGAAACGAAAACCAATTACCGGGGAGTTGCGACTCAGCAATCTCGCCGACGTAAATATTTATTGTTTCTTCGTGGCAGGAGTTGTCGGCGAACTTTTAACGGGTCTCGTCGCTCAAGATCTGAGACCGAACGGCCTTGGTGAAGTGCTTTCGTTAGGCACGCACTTCGGGTTATTTCTGCAAAAAGTCAACGTGC
>JAYTHQ010000152.1:0-1439 GCA_043732445.1 Bdellovibrionales bacterium
GGCACTGCCGCTGCGCCAGACGTCGACCTTCGCGGCTACTTGAACTCTCTTTAGGAGTTAATTCGTGCTTCCGCTCGAAGAGCGGAAGACAATCCCGAAAAGCAGATAAAGGCTCGTTCCCGGGCCTCCCATCAACTTCAAATCGCCCCGGAGCCAAAGGGAATCAGTTACCGACATCATTGCGCCGGCTCCGGCATGAAAGCCGAAGTCAGACTTTCGATCTGACTGATTGTCGGGTTTGTAGTAATTGAAGTCTGGTCCGGCGTAAAAAAGACCCTCGAGCCCCTGCCCCAGAGCTTCGCTGAGCCGAAAGCTGAGCTCGCCGGTTGTGAAGTCGATTCCGCTAGCGTGGGAATTAAAGGCGCCCAGATCGATGATCGAACCCTTACCAAGCGCAAAACCGTAGCGACCACCGACGACAGGCAATATTTCGCCGACATGATCAATCCCGCTGGGAAGCATTTCACCGATATAAAGTCCAATTTCATTGGATCCGGACGCCTGCGACTGGGCGCCCGCAACCGACACGAAGAGAGCGCAAGCAAACGTGATCGGTAGAAAAAGGCCCGCGGCGAATCGATTCATTAAATAGATGGTAGGCCAAGGTGCGGCGCTCGACAATGACTCTTGACGCGTTTTGCGCTGAGACGCGAACATGTCGACATGAACGTGCAGCGGAGCGAAGGTCATTTCATCAGTCGATCGACCGAACTGTTTTACCAAAGATGGTTGAATCCCTCATCGAGCGGCGCGACTTTAGTCCTAACCCACGGCATGGGCGAGCACTCTGAATCTTACGCCAAGTCGGCCGATGCGATCGCAAAACTTGGCTGGAATGTTGTTGCTTGGGACTTACGCGGTCATGGTCGCTCGGCGGGCAAGCGTGGTCACGTCGACCATTTTACGGATTTCACCTCGGACTTGAGTCAGTTTCTTCTGCATCTGCAGAAGAATGGTCAGCTCAATCAGCCGTTCGCTCTCATTGGCCACTCAATGGGCGGACTCATCACCCTGAAATATCTGATCGACGAAACGAAAGACGGCGCGAGCGATGATCCGCGCCCGGTTGCTTGCGTGCTGAGTTCTCCGCTTCTTGATGTCGCACTGAAAGTTCCGCCTTTAAAAGAATTCGCGGCGAAGGTTCTTAACAACATCTGGCCCTCGCTGACTCTTTTTAACGAAATCAAACCCACCGATCTTACGCGCGATCCAGAATGGTTGAAAACATACGGAAAAGATTCGCTTCGCCACGACAAAATCTCGCCGGCGCTTTACAACGGTCTGGTCGAAACCATGAAAGACGTTTTGGCAAACGGCGATAAGATCAAACTTCCGATCGAGATCCTAGCGGCGGGCAACGACAAAATCGTGAGTCTCAAAGCAACGCAAAACTTCTATGAAGACATCGCGTCGCCAATGAAGAAGCTCATCATTTACGA
>JAYTHQ010000153.1:0-5054 GCA_043732445.1 Bdellovibrionales bacterium
GTGGCGGCAGTCAAAACCCCGCCGCTGACAGCGTGTTCGCGAGCGGCACTTCCCTTTGGGGCATCGGCATAAAGCTCGTTATAGTAGTGGTCGCGTCCATCAAAGGTTACGGGAGCGACTTCGTAGCCATTATTGGCGAAAAAACGTCGCACGGCTTCACGCTTGCGAAGTGTGTTTCCCTCTTGAAGGAACGGGTAGCGAAACACGCGGCGAGTTTTTTGATCAACACCCAGGTTTGCTAAGAAAGCGTCGGTTTTTTTAATCTCGCGGATATACTCAGTTGCCGTCGTCTCGCTCAGCGCCGGATGCGAATGCGTATGATTGCCAAGCAAAAATCCCGCACGGAGCCAATCCTGTAACATCTTGTTTACTTCAGACCAGTCATCGAGATCGGTGCTATTCACAAAGCCGTAGACTTTCGTTAAACCATGCTTTTGAAAAACTTCGATCATGCGCTTCAAAGTCTGTCGGCGTTCGCCGTTTCGGAACTCGCCGGAGCCCACCGGAAGATCATCGACCGTGATCGCGATGTCGACGACCTGAGACCTCGGAAGTTGAGCTGCCTTGGCCGTGTTTCCAATTGCTAGCGAGAGAAGTATAAGAAGTGATGTGCCGACGGCGACACTTTTCTGCTTTGCTTGTTTCAACATCGCGGCTTCCCTCGCTGAAATTCGATTAAACGAGATGAAAAGAAGTGAGAAAGAGCCACTTCACGTTTTTGAAATGGCTCTTGAAGACGAAGATTTAAAATTCTGGTTTAAGGCAAAAGTTCGCAGACATACTCTTCTCCGCCACGAGCTTCAGCTGCTCCGGCATGTGATCCAAAAAGAGTGCACGTCTGTTTTCCTGCGCGGAAAGTCGTTGCGCCCATCGAATTCTCGGGCATTTCGACGGTCGGCTGACCAGCATCAAACGCAATTCTCATTTGTTCGAAACGCGCTTTTGCTTCTGGACCACTGATTGAAGCAGCAGATGTCTGGTCAGCGTGCGCAAAGCCCGCTACGACGATAACGGCTGCAACGGCGATAAATGCGAAAGTCTTCATAGAAAATCCTCCATGTACGGTCGGCGGTTTTTGATAACGCTCAAGGAGGTGCAACGGCAGGGCCGCGAAAGAGTCAATCAGAACGAATAAAACGAGGTTTCGCCGCGGGATTGAGCTCGAGCGACGGTCCACGCCCGTCACTGTCAAAGTCTTAGGCGGCTTTGGATTGTACGAGGGCTAAGAGGGTTTCGTAAGCTTCGGCGAGCTCGCGGAAGAGAACGGTCATGCGAGTCTGGGTGATTTCGTCGGCACCGGCAAAGCGGTCGGGATGAGTTTTCAAGGCGGCCTTGCGCCACACAGCTTTCAGTCCGTCTTCGGTGAACGAAACAGCCAGCTTTGAAGCGCTTTGTTGGTTCAAGATTTCGATCGCAAAAAACTCTGCAGACGTCGTCGCGGTAAAAGTCGGGGCCGACGCTTCGATCTTCAAAACAATGGGTGGAGCGGGTGCGCGTTTTTTCGGTGATCCGTAAACCTTCTGGGCGCCTGCAGTGCGGGAAAACGTAATTGGACCGACGTGAGACGCCAACCACGTTTCGAGGCGGCCAGCGGCGTGCACCGCAGCCGAAGGCGCATGTTCGCCGGCAGGAGCAGACGCAAGGCCGTACCGAGCCTGGACTTCGGCCTCGATCTCTTGGCGAAGGTCGGCGCGAATCTCAGCTTCGAGAACTTCGATAAAGCTTTTTGAATCTCGAGCGCTTGTTTGCATGACTCTTAGAACGGCTCATTTCGAGATTTTCTTAAGGGCAAAAGTAGTCCAGGCTGTGAATTCATGGCGGCGAATAAGCTCATCTCAAAAGAGACTCTAGCGAAGCTGAAATTACGGCTCATTCTCCTCAGCTATCTCGGCTGTTTTACCTACGGGCTCGTGAGCAGCGGACGCGGCAGTATTTACCCAGACTTACTGAAAGCGTTCAGGCTAAATGACACCGGCGGCGCAATTTTCTTTTCGCTCGCGAGCGCCACCGGTCTCATCGCTAATCTCATGACTTCGAAATGGTACCCGCGCTTAGGGCCGATTAAGGCGACGAGCATTTTTCTTGCTCTGCTGGCTGCGGGTACTTTCTTAGTCAGCGCCAGCCCGCGCTACGAAATTGTTCTGATCGGCGCAGGGTTGATCGGGTTTGCCTTGGGCGGTTCAGGCCTTCTGTTCAACGTCATGGCGGCGCATAGCACTAGAGACTCGGTCCTTCGGCGCCAAGTGCTCGCGGGCCTTCATGCAGCGTTCGGGATTGCTTCGATGATTGCTCCACTGCTGGTGAACGCGCTCGCAAAGTCGGGGTTCGACTGGCGAATGACCTTCGCTGGTCTTGGTCTGGCGCCGTTAGCGGTCATGGTTCTTTCGTTAAAAACCGACGACAGCGGAACGACGACCGAATGGAAGAGCGCGTTCGTCGAACATAAACCCTGGCGACGCACGCTCTGGTTCGCGGCTATTTGCACACTCTACGTTGCAGTTGAAACGCTGATTTCAACTCGTCTCACGCTCTACGCCGAACGTGACCTTGGGTTCACGATGAGTCACGCGAACGTGCTCCTTTCAGCCTTCTTTTTGACGTTCACGCTAGGGCGCATTGCTTTCACCGTCATTCGGACAACGAGGTCCAACGCCCAGATCCTCTTCGTTTCGGGGTTTTCGGGGCTTGGATTTTTTTTGCTGGGGCTGTCTCTACACCCGATCGGGTTTGTGCTTTGTGGACTTGGATTCTCGGTTTTCTATCCGTGCATGATGGCGTACCTCGCAGACGACCTGGGCCCCGCCACCGAATTTGCCATGAGTTGGTGCCAGATTCTGCAGGGAGCTGGGGCTGTCGTGATGCATGTGCTTGTCGGCTGGCTCTCCGATCAATTCGGTTTACACCGTGCCCTGCTCTTTGGTCCTCTCTGTTTGGTCGTCATGCTCGTGCTTTTAGTTTCGGGGAAAGACGGTGCCCCCTGGTGATTATCAGACTCTAGTGGTAGCATAGCGTCCATGACTCTCAAGACCCCCGACGAAATTCGCATCATGGAACGCGCCTGCCAGTTGGCGGCTAAAACGCTTTATCACACGGCCAAGTTTGTGAAGGCGGGCATCACCACCAACGAACTCGACAAAATCGCCAACGATTTTGTGCTTTCGAATGGAGCGATCTCGGCATGTATCGGCTATCACGGTTACCCGAAGTCAATTTGTACTTCGGTCAATGAAATGATCTGCCACGGTGTTCCTGACCAAACGATTTTGAAAAACGGCGACATCATCAATATCGATGTCACGGTCATTAAAGACGGCTTCCACGGTGATACGTCGGCCACTTTTTACGTCGGAGAGGTTTCAGAAAAAGCCAAACGCCTGACCGAAGCGGCCAAGGGCGCAATGATGGTCGGCATCGAGGCCATTACGCCAAACGGAACGACGGGTGATATCGGTTTCGCTATTTCTAAATTCACGACGAAGCACGGCTACTGCGCGGTTCGCGAAATCGGTGGCCACGGCATTGGGCGCATCTTTCACGAAGACCCATTTATTCCCAGCTTCGGTAAAAAGGGGCGGGGCGAGCGCCTTCAAATCGGCGGAACAATCACCGTAGAGCCTATGCTCAATGAAACCGCCGCCGAGATTATTGAACACGACATTCCCGGCAGCTCGATTAAAGCTTATACGACCGCAGATCGTTGTCTTTCAGCTCAATTTGAACACACCGTTTACATTTCAAGCAGCGGACCCGTGATCTTGACGCAATACTAAGCCTCGCCTACATTGAGCCTTCAATCCCTCCTGGAGGCTCTATGACGACTGCGACCGCGACTGCTTCGACCACCACAAAAATGGCTCCCACAAAACCTCTGAGCGCCGAAGGCCGCGATTTCCGCGTTTGCAAAGAAGCGATGCAAGATCCAAAAGTTTTCGCCGAGCTTGCTCGCTGGGGCCGCGAAGAAATCTCGCTCGCCGAAACTGAAATGTCGGGCCTCATGGCATTGCGCGAAGAGTACAAAGGCAAAGCGCCTTTGAAAGGCGCTCGAATCTCGGGTTGCTTGCACATGACAATCCAAACTGCCGTGTTGATCGAGACACTGATCGATCTCGGCGCTGAAATTCGTTGGTCGTCTTGCAACATCTTCTCAACGCAAGATCACGCCGCTGTCGCGATCGCGGCGGCCGGCATTCCTGTTTTCGCTTGGAAAGGCGAGACAGACGAAGAGTTCAACTGGTGCATTGAGCAAACAATCACGGGCTGGGGAGCCGAAGGCTTCAACATGATCCTCGACGACGGCGGCGATCTTACGAACATGATGCACGAGCCGCGCTTCGTAAACGAACTCAAGAAAATCGTTGGCCTGTCTGAAGAGACGACGACCGGCGTTCACAATCTTGAGCGCATGCTCGAGCAGGGGAAACTCAAAGTCCCGGCGATCAACATCAATGACTCAGTCACGAAATCGAAATTTGATAACTTGTACGGCTGCCGCGAGTCTCTCGCTGACGGTATTAAGCGTGCAACTGACGTCATGCTCGCGGGTAAAGTCGTTGTTATTGCTGGTTACGGAGATGTGGGCAAAGGTTGCGCACACTCGATGCGCTCTTACGGCTCGCGAGTTTTGATCACCGAGATCGATCCGATCTGCGCTCTGCAGGCGTCGATGGAAGGTTTCGAAATCGTCACGATGGATCAAGCGGCTCCTGAGGCCGATATTTTTGTCACGGCTACTGGTTGCACCGACATCATCACTGAAAAGCACTTTTCGGTCATGAAGCACCGAGCGATTGTCTGCAACATCGGTCACTTCGATATCGAAATCGATATGGCCTGGATGAATAAAAATTCGCAGATGCGTGAAGTAAAACCACAAGTCGACATTCACACGATGAAAAGTGGTCGAGAGGTTATCGTTCTCGCAAAAGGTCGCTTGGTGAATCTCGGCTGTGCGACCGGTCACCCTTCGTTTGTCATGTCGATGTCGTTCACGAACCAAGTGATCGCGCAGCTTGAACTCTGGGAAGCAAAAGGTAAAACGAAGTATCAGAAAGTCG
>JAYTHQ010000154.1:0-5053 GCA_043732445.1 Bdellovibrionales bacterium
GAGGGTAAGCATCCGTCGCCTCTCTCGGCCTCGCGCGGATTTTTCGGCTCGAAGCCGTTCTCAAAAATCAACGCGTATTTGATGGAGCACGGCGAGCGGCCGATCGAGTGGGCGTTGCCGCCGACGGCTTCGCGGCATTGAGCGGGCTTCGTGAAGTTTGGGTCGGCGCCGGTTTCAGTTGTGTCGTAACGATCTAAGCGAGAATTGCTAACGTCGAACGATGAAAGCTGCATTCATTTCTGTCATCGTTTTGATTTGTCTCGCATAAGAACAAAATCGCTTGAGCTTCACGGTCGCGCGGTCGCGGCTGCCGGGCGATATTTAACGAGTGAATCTGATCTTCTCGATATGTTCGAAGCGCTCGAAAATGATAAAACTTATCTCGAATTCGGCGAGACGAGCGTTTATCACTACGCCATCAAATATGAAAGGCAGTCGATACCGAAGAGGCAGCTTAGCTACCCGCGGCACAGAGCGGCTTACTTGAGTTTCGGCTTTAGTTTCGTTAGTTTTTGAGTGCTTTCCTGGAGGGAATTGATGCGTCAGTCGATAATCGCAAGTTTTATTGGTTTGGCTTTGGTCGTGCCGGGAATTTCGGCTTCGGCGGCCATGAAGACCTTTGTCTATTGCTCAGAAGCGAGCCCTTCGACTTTCAACCCGCAGCTCGCGACGGATGGGCCAACCTTCAACGCGAGCTCGCGCCCGATCTATAATCGCTTGGCTGACTTCGAGCGCGGCACCACAAAATTAAAACCGTCGCTTGCTGAAAAATGGGCGATCTCGAAAGACGGCAAAACAGTCGTTTTTCATTTACGCAAGAACGTTCAGTTTCAAACAACAGCCACGTTCAAGCCGACTCGCGCATTCAACGCCGACGACGTTTTATTTACTTTCAACCGCATGCTGAAGCCCGACCATCCGTTCAGCAAGGTCAATGGCGGCGTCTACGAATATTTTACGTCGATGGATATGCAGAAGTTGATCGCATCGATCGACAAAGTTGACGAGCAAACCGTGAAGTTCACGCTCACTCGCGCAGAGGCTCCTTTCATCGCCAACATGGCAATGGATTTTGCGTCGATTTTGTCGGCCGAATACGGCGAGCAACTTCTGAAAGCAAAGACGCCCGAAAAAATCGATATCGAGCCCGTTGGAACGGGCCCGTTTATCTGGAAGAGCTACCGCAAAGACAGCGAGATCCGCTACGAGGCGAACCCGACTTATTTCGAAGGCAAGTCGCCACTTGATCGACTGATTTTCGCGATCACGAAAGATCCGAATGTCCGCATGCAAAAGTTAAAGCGCGGCGAATGCCACTTGGTTGCCGAACCGCCTCCTGCAGATTTGAAAGCGCTTCGTACCGATCCGAAATTGAACGTGATGGAACAAGAGGGTCTGAACGTTGCGTACCTTGGCTTCAACGTCGAGAAGCCGCCGTTTGATAAGCTCTTGGTTCGTCAGGCGATCTCGCAGGCGTTGAATCGTCAGTCGTACCTTGATGCGATTTACCTTGGTAACGCGACCCTTGCGAAAAATCCGATTCCGCCCACGATGTGGTCGTACAACGAAAAAACTATCGATTACGCCTACGATCCGGCAAAGGCGAAAGAGCTTTTAGCTAAAGCGGGTTTCCCGAACGGTTTCGAAACGACGCTTTGGTACATGCCGGTGTCGCGCGCTTACAATCCGAACGGCAAAAAAATGGCCGAGATGATGCAAGCCGATCTCGCAAAGATTGGCATCAAGGCCGATCTCGTGACTTTTGATTGGGGCGCTTACCTCGACAAAGCTCGTAACGGCGAACACCAACTTATCCAAATGGGCTGGACAGGCGATAACGGCGATCCCGACAATTTCTTGAGCGTTCTCTTGAGTTGCGCGTCTGCGAAGAATGGATCGAACTACTCTCGTTGGTGCTACCAGCCGTTCGATAAATTAATCGGTGCCGCGAAGGTGACGCCAGATGTGAAACAGCGAACGAAGCTCTACATGGAAGCCCAGACGATGTTTAAACAACAAGCGCCTTGGGTCACTCTCGCGCACTCGAAAGTTTTCCGTGCAATGTCGAAAAATGTTGTGGGCTTCAAAATGAGCCCGCTCGGTACCGACACCTTTTACGGCGTTGACCTGAAGTAAGAAAAAAGGGGGTAGCAGCTTCAAGATCTTGAAGCTGCTACAATTTCCGGAACGAAGGATTTGCAGCTTTGATTCGCTACTTGTTCAAACGATTGATCGAAGTGATTCCGACATTGCTCGGGGTCACGATCATTGCGTTTGCTCTTATCCGCATGATTCCCGGTGACCCTGTCCTGCTCATGGTCGGCGAGCGCGGGGCAACGCCTGAAGTGATGGCGCACATGCGCGCTGCTTACGGTCTCGATAAATCTCTACCGGTTCAGTATGCAGTTTATTTGAAGAATGCCGTGCAAGGCGACTTCGGAAACTCGACGACCTCCAATCGGCCGGTGATCACGGAATTTGGCGAGCGGTTTCCCGCAACTCTTGAGCTCGGCATCTTTGCGCTCCTCCTCGCAATCGTCATTGGGCTTCCGCTCGGGGTGTTGGCGGCGGTGAAGCGAAATTCGATGTTCGATTATTCTCTGATGACCACCTCGCTGATTGGCTACTCGATGCCGATTTTTTGGTGGGGCTTGATTTTGATTTTGATTTTTTCGGTTCAGTTGGGCTGGACTCCGGTTTCGGGACGCATCGATCTTGCGTTCGATGTTCCGCAGTGGACGGGTTTTTATTTGCTCGACGCCTGGAAATCCGAAGACGGCTTTGCGGCGTTTAAGAGTGCGCTGTCGCATTTGCTTTTGCCCGGCATCGCGCTCGGCACGATTCCTTTGGCGGTCATCGCGCGCATGACCCGCTCATCTATGCTCGAAGTTTTAGGTGAAGATTACATGCGCACGGCGCGTGCAAAAGGTCTCGCGCCGTCACGGGTGATTTTCGTTCACGGGCTTCGCAACGCGCTTGTTCCGGTCATCACGGTCATTGGTTTGATGGCCGGTACGATCGTGACGGGCGCAGTTTTGACCGAAACGATTTTTTCTTGGCCGGGCATTGGTCGTTGGCTCGTCGACAGCGTTCTTCAGCGCGATTATCCGGTGATTCAGTCGGGCATCTTGTTAATTGCGGCGACCGTGATTCTCGTGAATTTCGTTGTCGATCTCGCCTACGCCTGGGCGAACCCACGCTTGCGAGGTGGGAAGTGACTGAGCCCTTGTTGCGAACGGGCGGAGCTAACGAATGAATTCGCAGCTACGCGAGTTTTGGTTTTTCTTTAAGCAGAATCGCGGAGCAGTTGCTGGGCTCGTGATCGTCTTTCTTTTTATTCTAATCGCCATCTTCGCGCCTCTTCTTGCGCCGCACGATCCGACGTTGATTCACGACGGTATTTTCTCGCGCACACCGTTCTGGACGGCGGGTGGCTCGATGCAGTTTCCGCTCGGCACCGACGATGTCGGCCGCGATGTCTTGAGCCGATTGATTTACGGCGCGCGGATCTCGATGGGTGTTGGCTTTATGGTCGTCGTGTTTTCGCTCTCGATCGGCACTCTTCTTGGCTTGCTTTCAGGCTATGCGGGCGGAGTGGTCGACACGATCATCATGCGCCTCACTGATATTTTGATGGCTCTCCCATCAATCTTGCTCGCGATCGTTGTTGTCACAATTCTCGGTCAGAATTTGACGAACGCGGTAATCGCCGTCGGTATTGTCGTGATTCCTGGTTTTGTTCGGCTGGTCCGTGCGCAGGTGATGATCGAAAAAAATCGTCAGTATGTTGTGGCCTCGGGTTCGTTCGGGGCGGGAGCGAGTCGCCAAGTTTTTATCAATATTCTTCCGAACACGATGGCGCCGATCATCGTGCAAGGAACTCTCGGTTTCAGCGATGGTATCTTGAACGTCGCAGCGCTCGGATTTTTAGGTCTCGGCGCCAAACCGCCGACGGCCGAATGGGGCACGATGCTTGCGGATGCCCGCGCGTTTATCGAGAGCAACCCTTGGCTCGTCACCCTTCCGGGGCTTTGCATTTTGATCGTTGTTTTAGGATTTAACCTCTTAGGCGACGGGCTTCGCGATGCGCTGGATCCGAGGTTAAAAAAATGAGCCTTTTAACAGTCGACAAACTAGGCGTCTCATTCGAAACGCGTCGGGGCCTCGTCGACGTCATTCAAGACCTCTCGTTCTCGCTCGAGAAGGGCCGAACGCTCGGCATTGTCGGCGAGTCAGGTTCGGGTAAGTCGGTCACGTCACTCGCGCTGATGGGTCTGTTGCCGCCGACAGCGCGCGTGAGCGCAAGCTCATCGATTCAATTCGACGGTAAAGATGTTTTAAAGATCAGCGAGAGCGAACGTCAGAAATTGCGCGGTGGCCGCATGGCCATGATTTTTCAAGATCCGATGACGAGCTTGAATCCAAGTTTTACGGTGGGTTTTCAAATTGTAGAGTCATTGCGTACTCATGGTATCAAAGGTGACTTGAAAGTGCGCGCAGGTGAGCTCATGAAGCTTGTCGGTATTCCGGACCCGGTCGAGCGACTCGATTCGTATCCGCATCAGCTGTCGGGCGGTATGTCTCAGCGTGTGATGATCGCGATGGCGATCGCCTGCGAACCTGAACTTTTAATTGCCGACGAGCCAACAACCGCACTCGACGTCACGATTCAAGCGCAGATTTTAGCGCTTTTAAAGCAGATTCAGGCCGAGCGCGGAATGGGACTAATTTTAATCACCCATGACATCGGCGTCGTCGCGCAAATGGCCGACGACATTTTAGTGATGTATGCAGGTCACCTCATGGAAGCCGGACCTAAAGAAGACGTCATTCGTAGGCCAAAACATCCGTATACGCAGGCCCTACTCGAATCACTTCCGGGTTCGCATGGTTTGGCCGAATTCCGCTCGCGTCTCCCGACCATTCCAGGCCTCGTTCCGGATTTACTAGCTCGTCCGCCCGGATGTCAGTTGAGCCCGCGCTGTCCGTACATGATTCCCGAATGCCAAAAAGGTGTGCCCGACGCACGCCTCGTGGAAGGTTCGCGCGTTCG
>JAYTHQ010000155.1:0-15231 GCA_043732445.1 Bdellovibrionales bacterium
GATTTTGGGAACGCATCAGCGTAAGCCAAAGCGGCCTTTTCGAAGCGCGCTACCGGCGGGTCAAGGGGGATTGGCTCCACTGATTTTCCGCGCTTGGCATCGATCGCTTCGGTCGTCGGTAAATCTTTTTCGAGAGCTAAAAGTGTATTTACGACTGCGCGCTCTTTGTACTTACCGGTCTCGTCATGTTCGGCGACCCACGCGTACAGTTTTGACGAGTCTTCGTAGCGCTCCATATCGTAAAGAAGCTCGGCGTAGAAAAAGCGCATCTCGATCGTCTTCTCGCTCTTTGGGAAGTAGCGAAAGTACTGAGCGTATGAAGCGCTGGCAGTTTTTTGAGCGCTTTCAACACGCGAATTTTGCGCCGTCTGATGGAGCTGCAGGACGTTGTTTCGAACGGTCGTCTCCTGGAGCTTGGCGACATCGCCGACAAGTTTTTGATTTTTTGCGTTCGCCCTTGCCCAATCGCTATCTGGACCGAACTGATTCAGCCAGATTTCAAGTTCTGCCCGGAAGGATTTCGGATCCGACGTCGCGTAAGCGAGAACGACTTGATACTGATACTCCGCCGCGCGCTCGCCCGTTGGGTTCATCGAGATTAACTGCTTGAACGTTGAGTTGGCGGCTACGCGGTTGCCGGCGTCGGCGTACGTATAGGCCAAGCGTTCAAGCATTTGGTTGGCCTGTTTCACGTCGCCACTGACGCGCTCGAATTCTGATGCGGCCTGCCGCGGTTCTCCGGCTTCTGCGTAAAACGGAACAAAGTCTTTTAGCGCCTCTGAAGCGAGACGAACCTTATTGACCGCATGACGACCGGCGACGTTGTCACCGCCATCATTCGCGCGGCTCAATCGAATCACCCGCTCTAAAGATTTCAGACCTGCCGACGCGCGTCCGAGACGATAGTAGCACCAGGCAGATTTATAAAGCGCAAAGGCGTTCAAGCGAGCCCGCTTGGCTTCGACTACTTTCACATAGTTATCGAGCGCCTTTTTCCACTGTTCGTTTTCAAAATAATATTCGCCAAGCGCAAAACGAGACTCAATCACGTAGCCCGACTCAGGATGCTGCAGAATCAGCTGCTGGTAATAGCGCTCACCCGCTTCTGGATTTCCGAGTTGGAACTGGTTGTAGCCTAGAAAGAAGAGTGCCTGATCAATTTTAGGATCTTTAGGAAAGTCTTGGGCAAACCACTGGTAAAGTTCGACGGCCTTCTTGTTGTATTCGTGTGAGAGACGAGTATCAGCTTTCGGACGCGCGCGTGAGCGCTTCTCGTTAAATTCTTTAAGCCGTTTGTCATACTCGGATTGCTCGCGAAACTCGACAAGTCGTGCTTTCTCGACGTACCGCTCACCGAGCCGCAACCAGATTTCTCCGCGATTAGGGCTTCGGCGATTCGCTTGCGAAAGATCATAAAGCGCTTTGATCTCTTGGTCGACCAGATGCTCGTATTCGGCTTCTTTTGAGTTTGAATCGTAAAATTCATTCGAACGCGGCGGCTTCACCAGCCCCAAAGCGTGCGCGACGCTCGCTGATTTCAATGCTTGAGAGCTTGGCAGCGTCATTTTCTCGCGTTGAAGTTCGATCGCCGCCGCTGTCCCAACGGCAGATCGCGAAGACGAGGTCGTCGTTGTTTTTGACGTTGTCGTCTTAGCGACCGTGCGCGTTTTTTTGACGACCTTTTTAGCCGCCAAAGCCGACGTCGGTGTAACGATCGAAATCGCTAGAAGCGCCAGCGCACTGCTCAACAAAAAACGTGATTTCGAAAACGGAACCACTGCTTTACTCACAGGCTTGAACTCCGACGTAGTGATAGTTACCGATTTCGTCGAGCCAGTATTCGCCTTTGAACGGCCAATATTCATAGCCGTTCTGGATGTAGTAAGAGCGATCGGTGGCCCCGTCGACTTTCGCGAGGCCCTTGCCTTGAATTTCTTTTTTCAAAGCTTCACGCTTTGAATTCAACATTTCGAAGCGTAAAAACCCGCTCTGCTCGAAGAGATCTCGAAGTTCGTTTTCAATCAACACAAGATGGCGACGAATTTGTTTACCGGCTAAGACGCGCGTAGCCTCTAGCCGCTTTTCGACGATCTTCCGAGAATAGATTCCAATGCCCGATGTCTTCCAAGAAATCGGCAATGCGTCGATTCGTCGGCGCTCATCCTCGAGGTTACCGATGTAGTCGAACGTTCGGCGCACATCGCCCTCTTTCAAGATATTGCGGGCGACGCTAAATGGAAGCTGGAACCCTCGTCGGCCGACACGCTGACTCCGAATTGCGTCGAAGTTGTCGCGAACCTTCGCGAGCTCGCGGTAAAACGTAAGGTCATCGGTGCCGCTATTTAAAATATTATGGATATCGCGCGTGACTGGCTTGTAGACGTGGTCAAAAAGATCAAGAACCTTCGCCATTTCTTCGTAACGGCAAATGTAGAGATAAACAATTGCGCGCAAGAGAAGCGATTCAGGTTGGTAGAAATCCTCATAGTAAGGCGAATGAAGCGTATGGAAGTTGCTGAGCGCAGAACGGAAACGTCCGTCGCGCAACATGGCCCACGAAGATTCAAAAAGTGCTTCGTGCCATTCTTCGGTATCGCGCGGAACATCGCGGTACGCTTCGATCGCGCTTGGGAATTGCTGGCGTTGATAGAGAACGCGGGCTCGTCCTAGCAAGGCGCTGACATGCTGACGGTCAGTCACCCCAAGATTTTTTGTCCGATCCGCAAGATCTTCAAAAACGCTTTGAGCCTTTTCAAGATCTTTCGCCTCGGAAAGAGCCAAGCCCATATTATAGCGAGCGCGAATGAAAAAGAGACTTCCGGTGCGAACTCGCGAAAACTGACGAGCGGCTTCGGCATAGTCCTTCTCGTCCATCTTCAATTCGCCCGTGCGGAAGTAGAGCATGTCGCGGTTACCTGCCGGGAACTCTTGCTCATCGACCTGTTTGATCGCGTAGCGCAACAGCACATCGCTGTCGAGCGAGTCGGCCGCAATCGCGAGCTTCTCTAGGCTCTGGCGAATATATTTATTTTTCGGATTCGCTTTCGACTCTTGGCGAATCAGATCGTAAAAAACGAAAGCTGAAGATTGATTTAACTTCATTTCAAAGAGCATCAACGCAAGAACATATTTAATTTGCGCGGCATTTTTCTGATACTGCGGGCTACGTGCCATCTGAAACAAAAGTTTCGAGGCTTCTTGGTATTGTCCGGTCGATGCGAGCTTATTCGCCCGTGCAAAATTCGCATCATTGCGAGCGACAGACGTCGTAGCTACAGGACGCGTTAGCGACGTCGTCGGTGCCGTCGACCGCGTCGAGGTTGTGGTTTTGCGAGACGAAACAGTTTTTTTAGTCATTGCCCGTCGGCTGGTCGTTGTCGTTTGGGCGATCAGCTGACTGTCTTCGATGACCGCAAAGTCAGGAGCAAAGCCCGAAGAAACTTCAGGAGGTAAATCGGCTTGCGCGACAAGGATCGGCAGCGCGCCCATTGCGGTCGCGGACGATGAAACAAGAAGCGGTGAAAATGCCGACAAGCCTGCGGCGAAGAGTGCGGGCCATGTTTTCAGTTGAGAGATTTTTTTCATCGGTAAGTCGCCTCCGGAAAGAAGAAGCTCACGCCAGCCGAGAGATAAAGCGTGTTGTAAATCGATCTCGTTCCTGAGGGGTCGCCGGCCGCCGAGAAAAACATGTTCCAGCCGAAGTCCCAGCGAAAGGCCATGCCTTTTGTGTGCGCAAAAATTTGGCCGGTCCCAACGTGAAGCGTGGGTTCACTTGTTCCCAGATTTGTTGCGGTCAAGCCGGGACCAATCGAAAAATACAAATCGAATGGAACAATTTTGGCATTCAGCCACGTCATTTTTCCGTAAACTGGTGTCCAGCGGAAGTCGGCACCAATATAACTTTTAGGAGTTAACAAGCTTGTCGTAACGACACCGCGCTTTTGGCGTAGATCGGTCGTAATACTTCGCTCAGTTGTCGAGAGAGCTGTCCCTAGAAACTCGACCCCGTAACGCTCACTAAAGCTGTAACCCAGTCGACCACTGAGCCCGTAATTGATGAAAAACGCGTCGTTCAGCACGAGGCTCGGTGCGATGTAAGCTTCAAAGCGACCTGTTTTGGGCAAATACCGACGCTGGATCACCGCGATATCGTTAAATTCCGAAAGTTTACCTAGATCGGCAACGTCTTTGATAACGGCTGACTTGGCCGCGCTCGGTGGACTGGTTTTAGTGTTGCCGCCTGAGCTTGAATTTGAGCCCGCGTCTCGTGATTCAGCGGCTGCAGAGTCGGCGCTGGGCGAGCCCTGGTCGCTTCGTGAATCTGGCGATTGCTGTTCATCTTTGTTAAAAAGCCCCTCGATATCATCGGCGTCAGCTTGAGCGAATGCCGACGACGAGACGAGAACTCCTGCGAGAGCTCCGATCGCGACGATCTTCATGCGCTGTGCAAATCTCAGATGTTTGATCATGGCGTTCGTCTACCTTCCAAAAACAAATTAAAACCCCGGCAACAGATAAACGGCACCGGCCGATAGCAAAGTCCCGAACTGCAACTTGCTGTCGAAAGTCGATGCCGACTGAACACTCGTTGCGGTGGTTAGATTTCGTGAAATCGGATCTGGTCCGCTATAGGCCACGCCACGAAGATCAAAGCGAAGCGCGAAACTTCGGCCGAAATAAAATTTTTGCCCGATACCTATGCTCAAAACTGGAACTGTCGCGTCGCCGATGCCCATGGCGCCGAGACCCGCCAATCCGTAAAGATGGAGGTTCATAACGCCCTCTTTAGTGAGCGAGATTTTTCCGTAAAAAGCGGTGAATTGGTAACTACCTAAAATCAAATATTTTGGCGCTGGGGCATATTCTAAATGCGCATACCCAGTCGGCGAACCATTTTGATCACGAATTGGATTCAACTGATCGGCGTAGTGAGAAACACCGCCCAGGTTGAACGATCCCATCAAGTTCATGCCGTGAGTTTCGTCGAAATGATACGTCAGCATTCCGCCGAAACTTAAAGGGTTATAGAACGCTTCGGTCATTGCATAAGTTCCAAAGGCACCCAGCTCGATCCGCTTCGCAGTCGTCACCAACCGCGCTTTCGTTGCTTCTGGATGATCGAAGACAGGCAAAACCGACTCCGCCGCCAATTCCTCTTTTGGGAATTCGATCACTTGCGTAGGTGCGGCCAAAGCGAGACGCGGAACAATCAACACGCTGACAACGAAAATGAGTTTCCGAATCCAGGGCACGACGACGTGCGGATCAAGTGGTTTGGTCATAGAGCCAATCTTGCAATGCTTTCGAGCGAAACGCGAGAAAAGCTCATCACTTAAGACGGCCCCGAGTCTAAAGTCGGGCCAACGTCGGACTACCTTAATTTGGCTTTTAAGAGGTCTTGAAAGTGCAAAAGTCCGATCGGCTGAGTCGGTTGCGCAGACGATCTACGAACGACAAACAGCGATTGAATCGCAAACTCTTCCATCATGAACGACGCTTTTTCTGCGAGCTCTACCGCATCGACAGTTTTAGGATTCTTAGACATGATGTCTTGAGCCTTATCCCCCAGCGGGTTATGGCTTTTTTCTAAACAACGGCGAATATCGCCGTCGGTAATGACGCCGATCAGGGAGCCTGCTTCGTTCACCACGCCGGCGACTCCGCGGACTTCTTTTTTGGTCATGACCGCAAGCACGTCTCGCATCGCGGTCTCGGGTTTCACGATCGGCAAACCTTCGCCCGTGTGCATGACATCTTCCACCCGCGTTAAGAGGCGGCGACCTAGACTTCCGCCCGGGTGGTATTCGGCAAAGTCTTCTTCTTTAAAGCCGCGGCGTTTGAGTAAGCACATCGCAATCGCATCACCGAGTGCAAGAGTCGCCGTGGTACTCGCGGTCGGCGCAAGCCCGAGTGGACATGCTTCTTCTTCGACGCTGACATCGAGAACGACATTTGATGACTGCGCGAGCGTACTTTTTGCTTTGCCCGTGATGCCGATCACTTGAAGTCCCTTGCGAGCTGCGAACTTCAAAACGTCTTGCATTTCGAGTGCTTCGCCGCCGTAGCTAATCGCAATCACGACATCGCCTTCAGTGATGAGCCCAAGATCGCCATGCGAACTCTCGGCCGGATGAAGAAAAACAGCCGGAGTTCCCGTCGACGACATCGTGCTCGCGATTTTCCGAGCGACATGTCCCGATTTTCCCATGCCGGTGAAAACCACTTTGCCTTTGCAGTTCTGCAAAATGTCGAGAGCCTTAACAAAATTCTGATCGAGCCGATCTCGAAGATGATGAATCGCACGGGCCTCAATTTCGAGAACGCGCGCTCCCTGCTCAATGTCGGTCATAGCCGCCTCTAGGTTTTGCTGCCTTGCCCGGATTTGCCTTCGTCGCTCGTCTTTGAGGTTTCAGGCGCACCGAACCAGCCGCACGCGCAGCACGTTTCGCGGCGCTCGATCGGGTCGTCTTGCGATGAGCCAGCGTGGCCTCAACAAAACTTTTAAAGAGTGGATGAGGTTTTGTCGGACGAGATTTAAATTCAGGATGAAATTGAACGCCGATAAACCATGGATGATTTTTTAGCTCGATAATTTCGACGAGATCTCGATCTTCGCAAATTCCCGATAACGTCATGCCGCGCTTTTCAAAGAGCGGACGATACTTGTTATTAAACTCAAAGCGGTGCCGATGCCGCTCATGAATCAACGGCGCACCGTAGATTTGGCGAGCGAGGGTGCCCGCACCCAACGCACACGCGAAAGAACCCAGGCGCATGGTTCCGCCTTTATCTTTTACGGTCTTCTGTTCTTCCATGACATCGATAACAAAGTTACGCGAACCCTTTCGGCCCGACTCAAATTCCCGAGAGGTCGCATCTTTGATGCCGCACACGTCTCGCGCAAATTCAATGGCGGCGAGTTGCATTCCAAAACAGATTCCAAAAAATGGCTTTTGATTTTCGCGCGCAAAGCGAATCGCCGCGACTTTCCCTTCGGCACCGCGCTCCCCGAAACCGCCGGGCACGAGGATACCGTCGACGTCGGCCAAGACGCCTTCAACGTTCGATCGATCCAGCGTCCCGGAGTCAATCCATACGAGATCGACTTTCGTGTTGTTTGCGATGCCGCCATGAACGATCGCTTCGTTTAAAGATTTATAGCTTTCTTTCAAGTCGACATATTTACCGACGATACCGATCGTCACGGTCTTCGCCGGGTTCTTCAGCGTTGCGACCATCTTCTCCCAGCTGCTCATGTCAGGCTCGTTCACCTCAAGCAAAAGTCGTTTAGCAACTTTCGTGTCGAAACCTTCGTTATGTAACATGAGAGGAACTTCATAAATCGATTTGCAATCGTAAGCACTGATGACATTTTCAGGTCGCACGGAGCAGAACAAACCGATCTTTGCCTTCACCTCATCGGGAATCGTGCGCTCGCTCCGGCAAATTAAGAAATCGGGCTGAATCCCGATCTCGCGTAGTTCTTTGACTGAGTGCTGGGTCGGTTTCGATTTCAGCTCACCCGCCGCAGCGATGTAAGGCACGTACGTGACGTGGACAAAAATAGAATTTTCATGACCGACATCGACGCGCATTTGGCGAATCGCTTCCATAAACGGAAGACTTTCGATATCACCAACCGTTCCGCCGATTTCAACAATGACGATCTCGGCGCCTTGTGCGGCTTCGTACATGCGCGATTTAATCTCGTTCGTAATATGCGGAATAACTTGAACAGTTCCCCCGAGATAATCGCCGCGACGTTCTTTCGCGATGACCTGCTCATAAACCTGGCCCGCAGAAACCGAATTCGAACGATGAACCGTGATAGATGTGAACCGCTCGTAGTGACCCAGGTCGAGATCCGTTTCGGCGCCGTCTTCGGTCACGTACACTTCGCCGTGTTGAAGGGGCGACATCGTGCCGGGATCGACGTTGATGTACGGATCGAATTTCATCAAAGTGACTTTGTAGCCGCTCGCTTCAAGGAGCGTCGCGAGGCTCGCCGCCGAGAGGCCTTTGCCGATGGACGAGACAACTCCGCCCGTAACAAAAATAAATTTCTGCTGCAGCTCGATTGCGGTCGGCTTTTGACGAGTCACTCGCCGAACCACTGACTGGGCAGCTTTGCGAACCGGTTTCGATTTTTTCATCGAGCGTTCTTCCTTTCACGCATGAGTCGTTCAATCTTGGCTACATCTTCGGGGTGATCGACACCCCAGCTCTCGCTTTCGACGCGCACGACTTGAATACGTGCGCCGAGATAAAGAGCCCGCAGTTGTTCGAGGCTCTCCATCACTTCAATTGCCGCCGGCTTCTCGGCGCAGAATTTGCGAAGAAACGAACGTCGGTAAGCATAAATGCCAATATGCTTTAAAGCGCCTTCGATCGGCATCGATGGCTCCACGCGCGTGTAAGGAATCGGCAGGCGACTAAAATAAATCGCCTCGTCGCGCGCATTCAAAACAATTTTTGCAACTTGCGGCGAATTCAACGACTCGAGGTCGAGGGGTCGACCGAGCGTTGCCATCTCAAGGCCGGCATCGGTTTTAAATGGCTCAACTAATTGGTCGAGCAACCGGCCTTCGATGAGCGGCTCATCGCCCTGGATGTTCACGATGATATCGTCGTCTGCGAGAGCTGCCAGCTGCGCTGAGGCCTGCCAGATTCGATCGGTCCCGGTCGGAAGATTTGCATCGGTCATCAACGCCTGAACACCGCAGTCTCTCGCCACTTGCGCAATTCGTTCATCGTCGGTCGCAACGGCAATTTCATTTAACTGTTTAGAAGTTCTTGCGCCGTCAATCACCCACGCCAGCAGTGGGCGACCCGCGATAAGCGCCAGCGGCTTACCGGGAAACCGTGTTGACGCCCATCTTGCTGGGATAATGCCGATGGCTTTCATCAGACGTCATCCTCCGGCACTTGATCTTCGAGTACAGCGCCGATGATCGGTTTGATCCAGCTATCGAAGAAGAGCTCTTCGACTTCTTTGAAGCCTTCTTTTTTTAACGACGAAGTGATCAGCACGTGTTGTGCGCCAGATGTTTGCTGAATTTTGCGCGCTCGCGAAAGACCGTCTCCGCGCGAGACTTTATCTGATTTGGTGAGCACGACGATTGACGGTAGATCGCGTGGCGAGATCCACTTCATCAAATTCTCTTCGTCGTGCGACCAATCGCGCCGAATATCCATGACGATCACAAGACCCACAAGATTCGGGCGCGTCCCCAGATAGGGCTCGATCATTTCTTGCCACGAAATTTGCTCTTGGCCCGAACGAGCGGCGAAGCCGTAACCCGGCATATCGACGAGGCGGTAGCTAGGTGCAGAGTAGAAGTTCAGCATTCGGGTTTTCCCGGGCGTCGAACTTGTCATCGCGATTCGGGAGCCCGCGATCCCGTTAATCAGCGTCGACTTACCCGCATTCGAGCGCCCGACAATCGCGACTTCAGGAAAGTCACCGACGGGACAGCCGGGCAAATCAACGGCGCTAGCCATGTACATGAGCTTATGTGGGTTGAGGCTTTTCTTAGGTCTGTTCACGACCGTTCATTCGTAGCATGCCGATGCGTCCGGCGCAGCGGATTTTAAGACCGAAAGGCCGGACTGCCGACCGGACGCTTTCTCTCAAAAAAGTCATGAGATGCGCGGTATTCGTTTGGCGCCATGGGTCGCGGCGTTATCGACGTCGAAAACCCAGGCACGTTGCTTGAATTACATTTGGTCGGAACTTCAAACAAAGGATCGCCATGCAGACCGAACGAATTTTAATCGCTCCATCCACCCCCGTCGCCGAAGGGTTTCTCATCCCGCTCAGTCGCACAGGCACCACGATTTCCGTCGGCGATATTTGTAACATTGGCCGCGAAGCCTCTTGCGAACTCGTTTTGGGCGACGTGTTCGTTTCTTCGCGGCACGCACGAATCGAAAGGAAAAATGGCATTTTCTCGATTCGCGATCTTCAAAGCCGCAATGGAACTTACTTAAATGGCAACAAAATCAGCGAATCGAGCTTAAGCCTTGGCGATCGACTGAAGTTCGGCGAGTCGACCTACGTTTTTTCAGAATCTCCTCCCGAACGAGGCGAACTGACTTCAAAAAATACAATCTGGAACGAACAGCTCAAGCGACTGCCGGCTTTTGCTATCACTGATTTTCCGGTCTTAGTGACGGGCCCATCCGGGTCAGGAAAAGAAATTCTTTCGCGCTCGCTTCACCAACTCTCACTGCGCTCCAAGGGTGCGTTCATCGGGCTCAATTGCAGTGCCTTGAGCGAAAACCTGATCGAAAGTGAACTCTTTGGACACGTAAAAGGAAGCTTCACCGGTGCTACTGTCGACCGGAAAGGCGCTTTCGAAACCGCCCGCGGCGGAACTCTCTTTCTCGACGAAATCGGTGATCTCCCGTTATCGCTCCAGCCAAAACTCTTACGCGCGCTCGAGGCCAACGAAATTAGACCGGTCGGCTCCGACCGCGCGGTCACGACCGATGTTCGAATTATTGCGGCAACTCACAAAAATATCGTGCAGGCCGTGCGTGAGGGGCGCTTTCGCGAAGATCTTTATTACCGGCTCAATGTTTGCCATTTGCGTGCGCCGGCATTGAAAGAACGCCTTGAAGACTTCGATGATCTTCTCTACGCGTTCGCAAAACAATTTCGCGTACGCTTTTCTTTTCACGCGATTGCGGCCCTTAAATCACATGCGTGGAACGGAAATGTTCGCGAGTTAAAAAATGTGATCGCGCGCGCTTCCGCTTACTATCCAGGTCAAAATATTCAGCCCGACGATCTAAATGCAATTTTAGAGTCTGCCTCAGTACCCCCCGAAGTTCATTACGTCTCGGAGTCGAGCTCGCCGGCGCAACAATCGATCATTAAAGAAATCGAGCGCGAAATTATTGTCAGACGCCTCGTTGCAAACCAGGGGAATCAAAGGCAAACCGCAAAAGACTTAGGGATCCCCAAGAGCACTCTGCACGATCGAATCAAAAATTATTCGATTGATCTAAAACAGTTTCTCGCGCCGCTGCCAACTCAAGGCTTTAAGACAATAGATTTGTAAAACACGCGTCGCACTCGCCCGCGGCTGAGCATGTCATTGAGGTTTTTACGGAGGAAAACCTTCAGCTTGTTTTTACCGGCATCTGTTGAAAGATCCTCGAACGTCGTTTGTTCCATCGTTCGCAAAATCATGTCACGGGTGGCCGCTTCTCGATCTTTCAATTCGACGGCGGCCTCTTGCGATCCGGCCTCGATGTATAAATCGACCAGGGCCATCGGATCGGTGCCGTCGCCTGGCGCGCGCAAATTGACGATCAACCGCTCAATTAAAACAATATGCTCTGGGTGCAAAAGCGGATCATTTAAGTCTTCCCAGCCTTCATCTTTTCCGATCGCGAAGCTTTGATCGGCGACGTCGGCAAAAGAATACAGAAAATCACGCTGCAAACTCGGTAGGAAACTGCCGTTTAACGCGACTCGAACCATCGCCACCGAGGCGCCTGCAAAAACAATCACCGTCACGAGCAATAACTTCGATGGCGGCGAGAGCTTCGAAAACCAATTCAAACCGACTTTGACTTTTGCTAATGCGTATTTCGCCGAGCTTTTTAGACCTGTCAGGCTCGAGCCTGCGCCGTCTTTGACCGCGGGCAGAACCGTTAAGATCAGCCAAGGCTTTAAGGCTTTTAAATTTGAAACGGTCCGGGTGATTTTTCGGGGCGGTACGACGACCAGCCAAAGCCGAATTTTCCTAAAACCCCGCGCTGCTTTCTCGGACTTCTCTTGCGCCAAAATTGAATCGATATCAGAATCGACGGCGACAGTGACGTCGCCCGAAGCCGGTCCTCCTTGGGCACGCAATTCGGTTAACTCGGCCGCGAATGACGGGTCTTCAATCTCGAGCAATTTATCGATAGCGCCGACCGACTCCTCGACGGGAGGACCGGCGACCGCGGTCTCGCGGACCAAGTCCTCGAGCGAAACCGTTCCGTCTGGTGATGAAGAATCCACGTCAGCCCTCTGTTTTTGTCGGCGTCGGCTCCGGCTCCGCCTAGGCCCACTCGCATCAAGTGCTCGTTCGCTCAAAGTATGACAGACATCTGTCTTTTCGTCGCGTTGAACGTTCGAGGACTTGTACCGAAAAGAGACTAACGGGTTTGTCAGACAGACTTCAGACCTGCAGGAGTTTCTGGATGATCAAATTCGAAATTGGCTTTCTAAGATTTGTCGGGCTGATGCTGTTCTGTTTAGCGCAAGGCTGCTCGACGTTTCAGCGTTCAAGCGCCAGCGGTTACGAAGCGCACGGTACCCGAGGCTTAGGTCCAGACCATCAAGTCGAATTCGGAAATGAGTCCACCTCACTTCATCATGCCGAAGGCGCGCTTGAGGGAAAACGTGAGCGCGAACAGTATTTCAAAAATAAGCCGTACATGAAAAACGATCATGACCGAATGGAGTTTCTTTCGATCAACTCCTACGAGGATCGAGCGCGTTGGTTGGCGGCGCACGGCGTATTCGGACAGGCGACTCCGCTCGGCTCTGACATTCAAGCGCTCGTCGACATCAACGACATTACTGTCGGAATGACAAAGCAGGCCGTTAAAGATTCGTGGGGCGAACCTGAGCTCGTCGAAGTCGCGGGCAATCCGCTCTACGGAAACGAGCGTTGGGCTTACAGCGAACAGCTGCCAAGCACCGACGGATTTCAGACCGAAAAGCGAACGATCTATTTCGAAGGCGGTCGCGTGGTCGGTTGGGAACGTAAATAGGGGCGCGCTAGGAGTGGGCAGCGTACCAGTTTAAACCCGTCCCGGTATTCACGCTTAACGGAACCCGGAGTTGCGCCACACTTTCCATTTTCGCGGAGACTTGCAGGCACGTCTCGTCGACGGCCGCTTGATCGACTTCGAAGACTAATTCGTCATGAACTTGCAAAAGCATTTGCGCGCCTAACGGGTTGCCGACTTTGATCATTGCGAGTTTGACGAGATCGCTCGCTGTTCCCTGAATTGGGGCATTGATCGCTGCGCGCTCGCCAAATTTTTTGATCATTGGACTCGCGCTATAGAGCTCATCAAGATAACGGCGCCGACCAAAGATTGTTTCCACGTAACCCTTTTTTTGGGCTTCCTCAACCGTTTCGGTCATGTAAGTTTGTACGCCCGCAAAACGCGTGAAGTAGCGCGTGATAATGTCGGTCGCTTCTTTGCGTGAAATTTTTAAAACTTCTGCGAGGCCAAACGCACCTTGGCCGTAAGCGAGACCGAAGTTAACGGCCTTTGCTTTTCGCCGCATTTCGGGCGTGACGTCTGTCACTTTGACATCAAAAATTTCGCTCGCTGTTGCGCTGTGAATATCGATTCCCGCTTCAAAAGCTCGCATCAACCCAGGATCGTTCGTGATGTGCGCAAGAATCCGAAGTTCGATCTGACTGTAATCGGCAGAGATTAGCGCTCGGCCTGGATCGGCGATGAACGCTTTGCGAATTTGATTTCCGCGTTCGGTTCGGATTGGGATGTTTTGAAGATTAGGCGCGAGACTCGAAAGACGCCCGGTCGTCGTGTGCGCTTGACTAAAAGTCGTATGCACGCGACCTGTCGTCTTGTTCACCAGTAGCGGTAGAGCATCGACATAAGTTGAACGGAGCTTCGAGAGCTCGCGCCATTGCAAAACTTTGTTCGCAATCGGATAATCGGCAACGAGCTTCTGCAACACATCGTTGTCAGTCGAGTAGCCGGTTTTAGTCTTCTTGCCTGAAGGCATCTTCAACCTATCGAACATCAAAGCACCGAGTTGCTTGGTGCTGCCGATATTGAAAACTTCGCCGGCAAGCTCGTGAATTTCTTTTTCCAGGACACTGATGTCTTTGACTAACCCTTCGGATTGAACTTTTAAACCGGCCGTGTCGATCAAAATTCCGGCCTGCTCCATCGAGAGCAAAAGAGGAACAAGCGGCAATTCGATTTCGTGGAGCACTCGGTCGCCATTGATCGACGTCACTTTTTTTCGTAGGTGAATTTCGAGTTGCAAATGTGCCGTCAAAAGCTGCGTCGCCGTCGGGAGGTCCGGAAGATCTTGACCGTTGTAGAGCGTGAACAGCGGCTGAACCGATGCGGTCGGCGCAGCGCGAATGATGTATGCCGCCAGCATCTGATCCCAGATGACGATCGGATTTCGAACGAAGTTCGCCTTCGAGAACGCTTTGATGTCGAAGCCTTTGTAGCGAAGACGTTTTTCAGTTAAAAGTTCGCCGAACTTTTCGAGATCAGCCGCCACTTCAACGATGGTCCATTCGGCCGTAGCCTCGCTCGATCCGTTCTTTGATTGCGCAACGTAAGTTGCGCGTTCGGTTTGAAGCGCCCAGGTATCAGTCTCGGGCTTTAACCACTTTGCGAGCTGCGCAAGCTCGAAGCGTTCTTCAGAGATTTTTCCGATCGCGACGGCGTCCGATGATTCAACGACGGGCATCGGAGGTGCCTTTCGAACGAATGGATTTGTAACGGTCGCGTTCTCAAGGCCTTTCGGATTGAGGACGTGCGAAACTGAGCCTTCAATATGCCCGTCGTCACGTAGCAGTACGGAAGGTGCTCCAGCAGGTGCTGCCGAAAGCGTTTCGCCGAGAAGAGTTTTCGCGAAAGTTTTGAAATCGAGTTCGGCCAAAAGGGTCGTCAACTCCTCTCGATGGATAGACTTCAGCCGCAAATCTTCGGGTTGAACGCCTAAATCCATATCGCAAACGATCGTGACTAAACGCTTTGATAAAAACGCTTCATCTTTGGACTCGATTAACTTTTTCTGTATCGCGCCCGTAATTTTGCCGATGTTGTTATAGATGTCCTCGAGTGAATCGAATTCTGCCAATAGCTTTTGCGCCCCTTTTTCGCCGATGCCTTTGACGCCCGCGACGTTGTCAGACGAATCGCCGACGATCGAAAGATAATCGATCATCTTGCGCGGCTCGACTCCCCACTTTTCGACGACACCCGACTCGTCATAACGGATGTCTTTCATCGTGTCGTACATCGATACGTACGGCTTCACGAGTTGCGCGAAATCTTTATCGCTCGACACGATGACGACCTCGAGGCCGTGGTCTCGACCGAGCTTCGTCAATGTTCCGATCACATCATCGGCTTCGTAGTTGGCCGCTTCGAGGCAAGGAATGCCGAGCGCCTCAGATAGTTTTCGAAAGTAAGGAACTTGCGGAACAAGATCGGCCGGCATCT
>JAYTHQ010000156.1:0-5018 GCA_043732445.1 Bdellovibrionales bacterium
TCATGGCAAGCCCCAGAAGATTGGTAAGATTTAGATTTGTCCTAAAGAAACGGTCACCCTGAGGTGGCCTCAAAGACTCAAAATGTGACTAGCAGATTCGGGAGCCGCAAGCTTGCGTGAGCCGGATCATTTTTTGAATTGTAAAGGTAATCGGCGGTGAACAAAAGCGTGTCGTACCAGGCATGAATGAAGATTGATTCACGCAGGGTCCATTCATTTCGCTGCGTGAGATATCCGAAATATTCGCCGGCCAGAAACTGAATCACCGGAAGCCGCACGAGGTTTAAGTGTGCGGCCGCGAAAATAGCTGCCGTCGTCGTGTTGCTCCAGAACTCGCTGTTTAAAGCGTTCATCATCACAGGCATCAGGAAGCCACGACCGTGGTCGCGCGCCCGAGCATAGAAAAATCAAATGGTGCCGTCAGGAGTTGCATCGTCACTCGCGTAATCGCGCCAGTGAAGGCCAGGGCCCACTGCTAGCGCAAGGCCGGAGACCGCTCCGCCAGAATAAAAAAGAGCCGCGGAGTATTGGCCCTCATACCACTGGTCAAAGCCCGGAAGAAAAAAGCTCGCTAATGGTGAAAGGAAAAAAGACCGCGGCCGCTGCGGTTGATTCGGTAGATCGAGAGTGAAGATTGACTGACTTAGCGAAGTTTGTTCAGCGAGCGCAGAGCGGGCAAAGAAAATCGTGAGAGACGCGAAAATGATTCGACGAAATCGAGACACTACTTCTTCATTTGCGCAGAGACGCGCGCAGCCAGCGACTCATCGATAATAAAAAATTTATTTTCGGGTTCAAGATACGCGTAAACGTCGGCCTTGGCGATATCGAACCACCAGGCGTGAACGGCGAGGGTTCCGTCTTCGATTCGCTTTTGCACGATGGGATAAGACTTAATGTTTTCGATTTGCAGCAAGGAATTGAGCTGAGAGAGTTGATTGGACTCAGTCAAAGTCCGGTCAGGCGCTTGGCCCTGCTTCATGGACTCAAGTGCCAGCTCACCGTGGCGAAGCCAGCTGCGTAGATTCGGCATTTTCACGAGGCGGCGACCGCGAATCAGCGCGTGCATGGCGCCGCACTCGGAGTGCCCGCACACGATGATGTTTTTGACGCTGAGGTTTTGAATCGCGAATTCAATGGCTGCAGCTTCGGATTCATCGGAGGCCGAGATGCCATGAACGTCGCACAAAGGTATTAAATTGCCGACATTCCGAATCACGAACAGATCGCCAGGGTCTGTTGATGCGAACGTATTTGGAACAACTCGGCTGTCAGAACACGCGATAAAAAGCGTGTCGGGGAATTGGCCCGTCGCTAATCGCCCGAACGCCTCACGGTAACTCTCTTGGGTGTTCTTGCGAAATTCGACGATGCCGCTAACCAGTTTCTGCATGCGGGTAATCTATCAAAGGCAATCAAGCTAGGGGAAGTCGAAAACGAGTTAACTGAGCAGGAATTCGAAGTCGCGCTGCGAGAGCGTATTGCCCGACGGTCCGATGGTTTCGCCTTCGGTTTCGTTCACCGAGAACAGGGCGTCGAAGCGCTTCGCCTTGACGTCTTTTAAAACTTCGATTTTCTCTTCGACCGATTCTTTTATCAAATAGCGGTAAACCTGAACCGTTGAAACTTGGCCAATTCGGTGCGCGCGGTCCGTGGCTTGATTTTCGACGGCCGGGTTCCACCAAGGCTCGATGTGGAAAACGTACGAGGCTTTGGTCAAATTTAAGCCAACGCCGCCGGTTTTCAAAGTCATCAACATGACCGATCCACGCGATTCTTCAGTGAACGCCTTTAATTTTTTCTCGCGCGCCATGCGTGAGTCGGCACCGCTAATATCGAAGAACGGAATCTCGCCAGCGGTGAGGGCGTTTTTGATGCGTTCGAACGTTGCCAAAAATTGCGTGAAGACGAGGGCGCTGCCGCCTTCTTGCGTGATCTGTGAAACCGCTTCGATGAGTGTCGAGATCTTCGGCGGCTCGCCGTCGTATTTGACGCCCGGAATCGCCGACGGGTCTGAGCACGCCTGTCGCAATCGGAGAAGTGCCGTTAACATCTGAAGCTGCATTTTCGCTTCGCCAACATTGGCGATCTGCGAGCGAATCTGTTCGTTATAAGACGATGCGATGTCGCGGTAAATTTTCTTTTGGCCTTCTTCGAACGGCAGCTTGATGGTGGTTTCGATTTTTGGCGGCAGCTGCGACATCACCTGCGCCTTTGTTCGGCGCATGAGGAGCGGCTTCGATTTGAGTTTTAAGAAATCGATGTCTTCGCGAAGGACTCTGACAGGATTGACGTATTTTTCCCGGAAGTCAGAGAGTTCGCCGAGCGACCCCGGAACGATCAAATCAAAAAGCGAATAAAATTCGCCGTAATGATTTTCTAACGGTGTGCCGGTCAAGCAGAGTTTAAAATTAGAACGAAGTTGACGGGCAGCCGTCGTCCTTTTTGTCGTAATGTTTTTCAGATTCTGGGCTTCGTCAAAGATTACGGTGTCCCACTCGATTTGCTGGAAGAACTGCGTATTCTCCTGCAGTAAACCGTACGTGCAGATCACAACCGAATGTTGATTGCTTTGAACAAAGTCGAGCATCTGCTCCGGCGTTTTCGAAGAAAAAATGATGGCCGGCATTTCGGGCGCAAACTTCTCGGCCTCTGACGCCCAGTTATACGTCAGAGACGTGGGCACGAGCACAAGTGTTCGACCCATGATGCCTTCGGCGCGCAAGAGTTCTAAAAATGCCAGCGACGTCACAGTCTTGCCGAGACCCATGTCGTCGGCCAAAATTCCGCCGAGCCCTAGTGAGCGTAAATCACGGAGCCACTGAACTGCGCTATGTTGGTACGGCTGAAGCTGCGTGCGGAACGTATCGGGAATCGGGCGAAGAGCACGCTCGGTGCCGAGCGAGTCGTAGAATTTTGTGATCTCATCCCACTTAGGGCCGCCGCGAACTTTGACACCACCAGCTCTTAGGGCCAAAAGCTCAAGCGTTTGGCTGCGCGGCAGTTGATAATACGTGTCTTCAGTTTTTCGGCGCTTCGAGCGGGTGAGGGCCGCGTTCTTTGATTGAATGCTCGCCCAAAACTGAGTGAGTCGTTTCAGCGACGGCAGATCGTTTGGTTTCACGCGGTACAGACGACCTTGAAACTCGATCATACCTTCTTTTGATAAGCGGCTAGCCTGGTCCGACGAAATTTCTGTGCCCTTAAAGAAAAACTTCGGACTGAGTTCGAACCAATTAATTTTCTGATGCCCAAGCGGAATCGGTTGGTTGGCCTCGTCTTCTTCGCCTTCTTCCAGCGTAAATTCGGGCCTGAAGTCGGAGGCGTCGAACTCTTCGATCACTTTGCCGTCGATCGAAAGATCAAATCCTTTGCGCATGAGCGACAGAAGGTTCACCGCGCGCGCAATTGGCAAGCTGGTCTCGGGTAAAACGAAACGTTCGTTAATGCCTGGCTGATAAACCATCTTTGCCGACTGTGCCGCGTCCATCGCTTCGCGCACAACGAGGTCTTCGCGCTCGATCAAAGTTCGGCCACTCAGGAAATTTTCGAAATACTTTGTGCGAGCGCGGCTGAAACATGCGCCGTCCGTCGCCGCCGCAAGATCGGCCACCATTGAATAGAAAAGCTGCACTACGAAACGAGAAATGCCGCGCAACCGGACTTCGCCGTCAGGCAAATAGAGACGAGTTTCACGAAGCTCATCGCCCGAAAGATCCAAAATCACTTGTCGGATGAATCCTTCGATCAAGGTCGTGACGTTTTTGGAGCAAAGTTCGGCAAGTGTTTCGTCTTGTCCCGGCCAGCCTTCGGATTTCAAAACCAGCTTGCCCAGACGAACGTAGATCGACTGCAAAAGCTCCTCTTCGCTCGTCACGACCGTGCCGTCTGAGAGGGGCTGCTTCAAAGCAAACAAAGCTGCGTCGTAGAAGATCAGCGACGAAAAACCGAGGTGGCGCAATACTTTGAGATCTCGCTCACGCTTGGCTCCGCGCCGGGCATGAGCGAGTTGCGTGACGGAATATCCAGTCGTTCCGCCAAGTCCCAGCTGAAGGTTCAACAAAAGATAGAGCGAGCCTTGCGGTATCCCGTGCGCTTCGAACGCGCCAAACGGCGTATCCATCAATGTTGTAAATTTAAATGTGCCGTCACTCGTCAGCTGCAAACGCGGGCGCAGGCGATCGGGACCGATTTCGATTGAGCGCGGAAAAATCGGCAGCGACTTGCCATCTTTTTCAAGCATCTCACTGACTTCTTGGATCGTCGCTTGAATGGTCGCGTGCCCACTTAAGTGAAGGCT
Source organism: Bdellovibrionales bacterium (assembly GCA_043732445.1). Classification (GTDB taxonomy): domain Bacteria; phylum Bdellovibrionota; class Bdellovibrionia; order Bdellovibrionales; family JAMPXM01; genus CAJYOV01. The sequence continues at coordinate 4,301 of JAYTHQ010000156.1, forward strand.
GATGCCCGGTTCATTTTCATAAACCGGTAATGCGGCAGGAGCCTGATAAGTCGCGCCGGGCTCAGCCACCTTCGGGGTCGCAACAGGTTTGGGCGCATGCACCGAAAGGCGAGTCAGCTGTTCTTCCCACGAGTGGAAACTTAAAATTTTCTTTTCAGTGTCGACAAAAAATGTCCGCGAAAGCCCGCGCGTGTCGGGAATCTGCGCAGGATCAAGCTCGATGCGCGCGCGGCCGTAAAGAGCCGTGTGCGCATGAACGGGAAGGGCTGCGTTTAATCGCCAAGGTCCCCAGGCCGACGCCCAGAGATCGATCGAATCGAGTGCGAGTGCTTCGCGCGAGGAGTTCATGTCGTCTGAGAATGTCAGATAAATTTGATCAGGACCTCGGCCATCGTCGTCGCCCATGAGTTTCTGCCGACGAACGCGAACGGCCGCGAGTAAAATGCTGAGCAAAACTTTTTCCGCCTGGGCTTGCCACGCTGGCCTGAACGAAGATCCGCCCGTGCCGGAATCAATTAGCAACGCCGTGCGATCTTGGAGATCTGCTTTGACGTTGACGTTCAGCGGAAGCAAATGCCGAGGAACATCCTTCGAATAGGGATGATAAAGAATCTGATGACCGGTCAAACACGTGCCGTCGGTAAAACGGTACTGCAACATGCGCCCGAATTTTTCGAGACGTGAGCCCATCTCGGCGTGAGGTCTCACCGTACCGTAA
>JAYTHQ010000157.1:0-1413 GCA_043732445.1 Bdellovibrionales bacterium
TTTTCAGACAAGTTTAAACTCGAATGTGACATCTGTTTTGACCGAATTGATAATCATGCATTGCTTTGAGATCCGCTCCATCAAACGCAAAAATCTATCGGCGTTTTCTGCCCCACTGACTTCAAACTTCAGGTGCGCCAACTTCATCATCTGCGCGCCGTCGTCGCCCCGATCAAGAGTCAGCTCGCCGTGCCCACGTATCGATTCAAAACCAAGCTTCGAATTCTGGGCGATCACTTTGAGCGTCGCGATGTAGCAGTTCAGAAGCGAAAGAATGAAAAAGTCTTCGGGCGAACTGCCGGTGCCCGCACCACCGAACGCCGCCGGAATTCCGCACTTCAGATCACCCGCCAAATTCTGGCGTTCGTTTTCATAAGCTTGCGATGACCAATCGGTCTGGATTCCTGACTTCGAGATTGCGGCTGCCGTGAAATGAAGTGGCTGACTCATGGCCGTAAGCTTAACAGTTTCTCGTGGGGATCATTAGAAAGATGTGATCGTTTAAATTATTTTGTTCAGGTTACGCGTCTTTGCCGACGACTTCGAGTTTTGATTCGAGCTCACGGGCCTCTTGTTGCTTTCGCCACATCAGTGCGTACTCCCCATTTAATGCAAGAAGCTCCGTGTGGCGACCGCGCTCAACGATTTGCCCTGCACGTAAAACCAAAATTTGATCGGCATCGATGATCGTCGAGAGTCGGTGCGCGATTACAAGAGTTGTGCGGTTTTTCGACACGGCCCGGAGCGAGGCTTGAATTTCTTTTTCGGTGTGCGAATCGAGCGCCGACGTGGCCTCATCGAATAAGAGAATGGGCGGATTTTTCAGGATCGTCCGCGCAATCGCGACCCTTTGCTTTTCGCCACCTGACAGTTTCAGACCGCGCTCACCGACTGGCGTTCCGTATTTTTTTGGCAGCGTCTCTACGAAAGAATGAATCTGCGAGAGCCTGGCGGCGTCTTGAACTTCGGCCTCTGAGGCCGATGGACGCCCATAACTGATGTTGTAACCGATACTATCGTTGAACAAAACCGTGTCTTGCGGAACGATCCCAAGAGAGCGCCGCAAAGACGCTTGCTGAACGGCGCGCAGATCTTCGCCGCCAATTCGAATCGCGCCCGACGTCACGTCGTAAAATCTAAAAATTAGTCGCGCGATCGTCGACTTCCCCGAACCGCTTGGGCCTACCACCGCTAGCGTCTGACCAGCCGGAATTTTGAACGAAACATCTTTTAAAATCTGGCGGTCGGGCCCGTACGAGAACGAAACATGATCAAACTCAATATCCCACGTCGGCGGCGCCAGATTCGGCGCGCCCGGCGTATCGTTGATTTCTGCGCCAATCGCGAGAAGTTCGAACATCTTCTCCATGTCGATTAACCCTTGGGTGACTTCGCGGTAAACGAAGCCAAGGA
>JAYTHQ010000158.1:0-4981 GCA_043732445.1 Bdellovibrionales bacterium
GCCGTTTCGATTTACAAAATTCCGGCACAAGAGTCTGACATCGTTAAATTTCACGACACGCTTGCTGATAAAGCCGTGGCATCGGTTGCCAGTGAATACGCTCCGGCAAAGTGCTTTCGATTGAATCGAAAAGATTTATATTCGCACCAAACGTGGTGTGACGCTTCTTCGAAGTGGCTTATTGTCGTGGCTGAGTCTGGGCCCGTTGTGATGTCGGAGGCCGTGCGCGTGGCATTTACGCACGAGCAAATCACCAAGGCGCAAAAGTGAGAGCTTTTGTTTCTTGGCTGCTTATTTTTTCATTCTCTTTTTCGACAAGTGCTTTCGCAACGCAGGCGCCGGCTTGCGCTGATGCGCGATTCATCGGCTCGATCAATGAGGCGGTCTCGGGTTTAGAAGAGATTTGCACGAATGCCAATTCCGGAAAAGTAGAAAAGCCGGCTCTAGGCTGGTTCAAGATTTGCGGAACTGGCGCAAACGTCGGCTTTGGCGAAACGTGGACTGAGCTTAAATCTTTTGGGGCGATGTTGTCGAAGGGCGCCGGCGCCGGCGGCCGAGGCGTGGTCGCTGCGCCCGGTGTGGTTTACCGATGGAGTCAATCGGTTCTGATTTGGGAGTGGAACGAAACGAAAGGCGCCTACAACTTTGTTTTCGGTGCGGATCCGGTGTCGAAGATCGACCGAATGGTCAAGCAAGACGCGGCCGCTGCAAGGTCAACTTACCAAGCGATTAAAAACCAATACGATGCAGCGATGCTTCTTGGCGAGCGTCTCATGGAAGCGGTCGCTAAAACGGCCATCACCGTCGTCGGCTCTTCCTATTGTTTGCCCTGGGATTGGAAGTTTCATTTTCTCTGTTGGTTCATCGAGCAAGTGACGACGAACTCTGTCGGTGGAGTCGATGCGGTTGCGGGGCTTGTGGGCCGGGCGGCGAAGATCGCGATGGCCGATAAGCTTGTCGCAAATTTTTTGAAGGACGCTGATGTCGTCGGTCAAATGAAAAAGCTCCCGATTGCGCAGAGCTTTCGGGCGAAGCGCGGGCTCCGTGAAGCACTTTCACCGCAGCTAGCGCGCTCACGCACGCGGCAAGATTTTATCGAGGCCTACGAATCGCGAACGATCACTGACCGAAACCAAAACGCGGCTTGGATTGCCGAAGCCAAGCGCTCAAGCCAAGGCGCCAGCGGCTTGACAGTTTTTTACGATACCGAGAATTCGGTCATGAAGCATTTGAACGATCACGTTCTTAAAGACAAAAGTTTGGTGACGAGCATCACGAATCTCAACAAACAGATGATGATGCGCGAGCTGAAGCTTTTGCGTGCTCGAAACCCGGGCCTTGAGGTTCTGCCTTACAGCGATTTCAAATCGTTTCGGTACGCCTTTAAGGGGAAACTGCCGATCGATCTCGATCGGCAAGTCCAAGGAGCATTTCAACGAGCGAACGCATCGTTTGCCGCTGAAGTAAAAAAATTAAATCTAGTCCGCGCAACCGATCATCCTGAAACGTGGTTCAAGGCCGGCCTCGCCGCGACCGCCGATGAGGCCTCGGCTGCCGCGCGCATCTCTCGAGACATGCCGCAGGCGACGGGCGTTGCGGCCTTCAGCTCGCCGCACGTGCAAGCCGCTGCCGCTCGCCACGCGACTGATGTGATTGAAACACGCGCGGCTGTTGTAGCGAATCCGCGACTGGCGCCGCTCTTAGAATCACGCGGCGGGGGGCTGGTTCCCGGTCGTGACGTTTACGGACTCGCGCGCAAATTTAAAGATCCTGAAAAACTGGCAGAAGCACTGCGTACGAGGTACCCCGCAGCGACATTGAGCACCAGCGACGCGGCTTCGCTCCAAACTTATTTTTCAAACGTCGATCGGTTCTCGGCAGCACTTCACGTCGAGAGACGGGTGATCGTCAATCTCGATCAAGCGAAGTTTGGCGGCTTCACGGCTGATTTGCGAAATGTTGGGCCTCAAAATCTTTCGGATCTGACAGAGGGTTTAAACGGAGCGACGAAAGCGAGCGACATGATCGCGCGTGCGCGCATCTCGGAACAACGAATGACCGCGCTCATTGAGAAACGATTGTTGGCTTTTAAAAAAGCTGTGGGAGATATTGCAAAGTGCAGTGGTGATGACTGTGTTGGCGTACCACTCTCAGCGATGTCGCGCGCCGAAAAAGAAAAATTGATGACACAATTGGCGATTGATCCGCTCACGCGTGAAATCCGCATGGGATTTGTCGGCGGTGATGTCGCGCGCGTTGCCGACCGAACGATTTTGTCGACCCACGCAGAATCGATCGAAAAAGCAATGCGAAATCAGCTCGAGGGCGTGATTCCCGCAGACCGCCTCGACGTGATGACGTTTGGTATCGACATGGATTCACGCGCGGTCGGTACTGGCCAAGTCAGTTGGATCGCGGGCGTAGCCGGCCAAGGCGTGTCAGCAACTGAGCGTGAAGCGATCAACCAAGCGCTTCGCGAGGGTGTCCGCGAAGTCAATACCGATCTCGCAAAGATCGGTACGCGGGCGAGTTACCAACCGGCCGGCCACTAGCTTCAAAAAAAGCTTCGACATTATTTCAGCCACACGGGTTCGCCCGAGCATTGCACAGTGCCTAATGCGGGTTGGCAGTCGAGGGAGAAGGCGTGACCGCTTATCCACGACCGTATGTTTTTCGGAAGCGACTCTCTTGGCTGCTGGCTCAGAATCCAGCGCGCCAAAGAAGCCGCGCCCGAATCGGGATTCGTCTCAATCATCAAATAAACGGCTGCTATTTGATCTAGATTCAATTTTGCCTTTGCGACAATCCACGCCGAGTAAAGGGGATATTGCTGATTGGCCTGCACCAAAGTAATTGAAAGATTCACGATGGGTTGAGGGACCACCGGCATCAGCCCGATAATCCCCAAAGTCATGGCCCGTAAATTCGGCTCGAGAGACTGAATCGTTCGCGTAAAGTCCGACCAAGCCGGCGATGATTCCGGAAGGAGTCTCGCAATCGTCAAAACTTGTCGCCCGAATGTTTCATCGCCGCGAGTTGTATTTAAGTTTTTGAGAATTGCTTCTGGCAAACCACTCGTCCTCGGCATGTGCAAATACATGTTGAAAACAAACGCCAGCTCGTAAATGTCGCGCGCTAAAAGTTTTTGAACTGTGGCAAGCTGCGCTTCGCCGCTTTCAGCAGATGCGCGAAGTCCGAGTGTGTAGGTTTCAAGCATCGTCGTCCAACGATCGATTTGGTCGGCACGTCGAATCTTTTCAGCGTTGTTGCCCGGGAGTCGTGAGAGCGCGAGGAGGTAAGCACGCATGTCGCTTCCGCTGTTGGCGGCGCGAATCTTGTCTGCGAGCGGCAAAACAGCAGCCGTTATGCGAGCGTCGTCGGTGTCGAGACACTCGAGAGCATAAAGCAGTGAAACCGACTGAAGGTCACGGTCTTTGAAATCTTCAAGGCCGACTTTAATATGCAGATCGTGAGTGTAAAGTGATGAGCACAGAAGATCAGAATTCGAACTTGTTAGATTTTTGACGAGGGGTCGCAACATCGCGAGCGACTTTTCTTCGAAGTCGGCTTTCGACCGGAGGCCTAGCTGGGATTGAAGGTGTAAAAGATCAAGCTGCAGTGTCACCGAGGTCGTTGAACTTGTCCGCAGTGTTTCAAGCGCTTCGAGAGTCGGTTGATCGCTCGTCAGTTTTTTCAGAGCCGACGTGGCGAACTGATCTATCTTTATGGGTGCCAAATTCTGATTAAAGAAATTGCGTGCGACATCGAGATAAATGAAGCGGTCAGTGCTGGTCATCATTTGCACGACGTGTTTTGTGCGCTCTTCTAAAGTGAGTCGAAGGTCGTAGGTCGTGCAAATCTGCTGTCGGTACGGAAGTTCAGTGTCGTTTTGATTTATACCCACGCCCGATGTTTGTTGAAACGAAGTTTCAGCGAGCGCTTTTGCGAGATTCTGGTTTGGCGCAGCTGATGATCCAGCGCCCTCGAGGTAAGTAGCGTAATCGGGCATTGACTTGAAGTATTGCTCAAGCGCGGGTTGCACGTGGGCGCCAGATGGCGAAGTCGAATCGAAACCGTAAATGTGCGGGACACCCGCGAAGGCTCGGCGCATTCGCGACTCAAAAGTTGAGCCGACCGCGCCGTAGCGTGTTTCGGCATTTCGGTCGGCCATCGTGCGAGGTTGCCCGTGATCAACGAGGACTTGCGCGTAGGCGGCTTGCGTTCGGCTGTCGCGTCCTTTGTCGGCTAGAGTGTTACAGCCAAACAAAAAAACTTCTTTAGGATGCTTTAAAATTCCGTCGCAGGTATTTGAACACGAGTTTTGCTCGATGGCGTCCATCCCCAGCTGGTAACCGCTGATGCCCCAAAAGAGACCGCCAAAGTGAGCCGAGCTGACAATGATGTCGCACTGAAGTTTCGCGTCACACGCTTTTTTGAACCACTGACTTTTGACCCGGTCCGTCCCGATGTGGCCAGGATCAAAATCGGTCAATTCGATAAATTTAAAGTCCTTCGGCGAGAGAAATTTTTTGAAAGTCGCCTGCTCTTGCGTCGAATTGAGCGTGATTGTACAGACGGTTTTCTGCCCGGCAAAAGCCATCGGCCCCGAAGCCGTCAGAAGCGCGAGAGCCAACAAAAGTCGGCCCCTCGTCAAAAAATTCGACAGATGAGCGGCTTGTATTCGAGTTCGAGCGATAAATTTTTGCATCGCCCACAAGAGTGCGAATTGAGGGCCAGGCTCTCGACGTGGAGAACGGTTCTCCATTTTCTCCGTACCAAGTGGTCTGAAAAGCTATAGGCTCATTGACGAAATCGAGTTTTCGAAATGAAAAAACGCTGTTCACTCAGCAATTTTATCATCTCCGCGTTACGGGCGTCTGTTAGCTTCGAAAGCTCGTCAACCTCAAACTAAGCTTACTGCATGCAGTGATACGCGAACTGTTGACTCGCGGACGGCGTGGCAGAGAAGTTCACAACGAGA
>JAYTHQ010000159.1:0-4969 GCA_043732445.1 Bdellovibrionales bacterium
GACTGCGGTGTCGACGCCAAAGGCTTTGGAGTTGCGTCAGCAATCGGCGCGAAATGCGAAACGTAATGGCCCGCGCTCGGGTAGGCCATCGCGCCGGCATAGGCCGTGTCAGCTGGTGCCTCATCGTGCAGCAAATATTTGCCGTCTGAGAATTTGAATTTGATCTGGTCAGCCTTAATCCGGCGACGCAGGGTCGAAACGCTCACTTTATATTTACTCGCGTAGTCGGTGAGGATCAGCCATTCAGTCATTTTTTAGATTAACTCCGCTCTCTCGGGCTAAGGCCGCTTGCTGGCCAAGTGCATCCCCAATCTCTATCAGACGAAACGCCCGTTTCAATCTAAATTGAGTACTCACTTGAGTACCCTCAACCGCACGACATCTCTCACGTTGCTCTGAACTCGCCGCGCCGCATATCGCCGAAGGCGGCCGACTTCGCTTTAAAGAATCTTGCCTCTGGCCGTAACGCCTTGAATTTGCTTTTCATTTGCTGGAGCTAGTTGCGATGATCACGGGATGCGTTTGAGCGAAAAGAAGAGAATAGCGCTGGTTTTGAGTGGTGGCGGAATAAAGGCCGCCGCTTTTCATTTAGGCGTGTGTTTGGCGCTGCGCGAAAAGGGTTTCCAGTTTGCCGGCGGCAGCGCTGAAGACGTCCATATGAAATATTCCGACGATAAACTGACCTTCAAAGTTTACGTTGGCTCAAGCGCAGGCGCAGTGATCTCGACATTTTTAGCGAGTGGTTATTCGATTGAAGCGATTATCGATGCGTTCGAGCGCGGAGCGGCCACCGATCTGAACCGCATGACTCAGCGACGAAAAGTTTATGCGCGACTCAAACCCATTTCATATCGCGACATGTTTGCTTTAAATGGCGGAAATTTTTTGAGCGTCGTACCGAATTTTTTGCGTCGCCGCTCGGTCTTAACAGGCGGACTTGAAGCGCTGGTAAAAAATGGTTTCAAAATTAACGGACTGTTCACCACCAAGGGGATCGAAAGATATCTGCGGACACATGTCGTAAAGGAAAATACCTTCGCCTCTTTAGGTGTTGATCTTTTTATCGTCGGCACGCAGCTGAATCATTCACGCAAAGTTATCTTTGGAAATTTTCCAGAGACTCGCAAAGATCGCAATATCAAATATGCGAATTTCGCGACGATCAGTGATGCCGTTGCCGCGAGCGCGGCTCTACCGCCGGTCTTTGCTCCTTACGGAATTCGAAACGAAAAGGGCAAAGAGATTTACTTCTTCGACGGCGAGATTCGCGAAACTTTGTCGACGCACGTTGCGGCCGATGCGGGCGCCGATCTCGTCATCTCGAGTTATTCGGTTCAGCCGTATCACTACACCCCTACGATGGGCTCACTTCACAATTACGGTATTCCGGTCATCTTAAATCAGGCGCTCTATCAAGTGATCGAGCAAAAGATCGCAAAGCATATAGAGCACCAGCAAAATATTTCGGCGATCATGAGCGCAATCGATGGCTATTTTAAACAGGCCGAACTTCCGGATGAGCATCGCGAGAAACTTCTCGAGATCGTGGCAAAACGGGTGAACCACAAACCGGGCGTCGATTATATTTACATCCATCCAAGCCCTCAAGATCACGAGATGTTCTTTGTCGACCACTTCAGTCTGAATCCCGAAATCCTCGGGAAGATCGTGAATATTGGCTTTAAAGCAGCACTTCAGGTTCTCCGAAAAATCGATCTCTAAGGGTCTTTAGTAGCCGCAATGGGGCCTAAGAGCAGGCCCCAAGCCTGCCTAGCTCTTGAATCGTGAAAACAATCTTAATTTATTTCAGCGGTACGACTCGCCCTCGTCTAAGGACGCACGCTTCATAAAATTTTGAGCGACGAAAAAGTCAGTCCCGAATTGAAACTTAAACTCAGCTCAAGCGCGCCGGTGAAATATGGATGAAGTCTAACAACATCATGGTCCATCCGTAATAATCAGCGGGAGCACTCGTTGCGACCGAACCTTGCGCCTGCGGCGCAAGTTGACGTATTAAAATTGGTTCATAACTGAATGTTGGACTATGCGGAACAGCGGCGACGACAGAATTCCGAGAACGACAATCAGGAGCGCCGTGACGATCACCGTTCCGCGGGTCATTAGGTGGGCCGTCAGGACTTCGCCAGTTTCTTCGTCGCTCATGTACATCACGACGATTGGTCGTAAATAGTAATACACGCTGATCACAGAATTCAATGCACCCCAGAAGACGAGCCAGTACATGTCTTGCTCGATTGCGGCTGAGAACACGAAGAACTTTGCGAAAAAGCCGAGAAGAGGCGGAATGCCAGCGAGGCTCAGGAGCAAGATCGTCATGCTCATGCCCATCCACGGATATTTGCGGCCAATTCCGCGAAGATCTGCGACCTCAAGCGACGTGTTTTCGTTTTTCTCGAAAAGACAAACGAGAGCAAACGTTCCGAGCGTCATCAACGTGTAGCTGAATAAATAGAACATGAGAGATGTCGCCGCTGCGTTGTAGTTCGTGCCAAATCCGGCAGTGATCAAACCGATCATCGCGTAACCGGAATGCGCAATCGAGGAGTACGCGAGGATTCTCTTCATGTTGTTTTGCATAACGGCCGCGACGTTGCCGATCGTCATTGTCAAAACCGCAAGCCATGTCATAACCGATAATAAGTGAGGCGAAGACGCAAAACTCTCTGCCGTAAAAAATCTTAAGAACGCCATAAACGTCGCGGCTTTGACTGCGGTCGACATGAAGGCGGTCACCGGAGTCGCAGCCCCTTGATAAACATCTGGCGCCCAGGAATGAAACGGAAAAATTGCGACTTTGAAACCGAAGCCGATCACGAGCATGACAACACCAACCAAAAACACGCGGTTTGTGGTGATAAGTTTTACGCCTTGAGCGGCAATTTCAGGAAAGTAGGTCGAGCCCGCTGTTCCGTAAACTAAGGCGATGCCGTAAAGAAATATGGCAGAAGCAAAACTACCGAGAATGAAATACTTGAAGGCTGCTTCTTTCGACAGGACTTGTTCCTTCGACATCGCGACTAAAATGTAAAGGCAAAGAGACATCGTTTCGATACCGATGAACGTGACGATCAAGTCATTCGACATGATTAGGACAAGCATTCCGAGGGCTGAGCTCATCATCAGAAAACAAAACTCTGTGAACTGTCGCCCGCGCGTTGCCACGTGTTCGTAGGCGAGCATGAGACCGACGGCCGTGACTAAATAGATAAGATAGCTCATCCACACCGACATGCCGTCGAGCACGATGGCATTCGAGAACGCCATCGTTTTACCTTCAAAACTATGCCCGAAAAGCGCAGCTGTTAAACCCGCCGCAACGACAAGGCCGATAAAGTTGTAAACGAGAACGGTGAAGGGGTTCGGTTCGCGGTTGCCAAGAAATGGCTTTAGCAAAAGCGGAATTAGAGAAATCAGAAACATCGCCGCCATTGGCGCGACGATCAAAATATCTTTCATTGAAACGAGTTCGTTCGGAAGCTGCGGGTTCATCAGTGTTTCCCCTCAATCAATGCTACTTTCAATGCTACTTTTTTTGAAATCTCATGAGGAGCCGGCGCGTGGACGAGTCGGTAGTTATCGCGGTTTTCAACAAAGTGATCGATGCTGGCTTTTGAAAAATCCAAGAGCGTATTCGGGAAAAGCCCCATCCAGAAAATCAAAACAATGAGCGGCGCCATGACCGCCATCTCGCGATAGCTGACATCGTGAAGCGGATGGTGCTCGTCTTTCACCAACTCGCCCGCGGGGCCGAAGAAAACGCGCTTCACCATCCAAAGCATGTAAACCGCGCCGAGTACAACACCCGCCACGGCAGCAATAGCGAATGGACGAGAGGCCTCGAAGGTTCCCATTAAGATCATAAACTCACCGATGAAACCGTTCGTCATTGGCACCGCAATCGACGACATCGTGACGATGATGAAAAGAATCGTAAAGATCGGCATCGCCTTCGCCAAGCCGCCGTAACGAGAAATTTCGCGCGAATGCGTGCGCTCGTAAATCATGCCGACTAACAAAAAGAGCGCTCCGGTTGAAATGCCGTGGTTCAACATTTGATAGAGGCTGCCGGTCACTCCGTAAGTGTTCATCGCGAACAAACCAATGATGATGTAACCCATGTGGGAAACAGATGAGTACGCTACAAGTTTTTTAATGTCAGGCTGAACCATCGCGACAAGTGCGCCGTAAATAATCCCAACCACACCTAGAAATAGAAAGATCCAGGCGTAGTACCCGGCCGCTTCAGCGAACATCGGAATGACGAATCGTAAGAATCCGTACGAGCCCATCTTCAGCATGACACCCGCTAAAATGACAGAGCCTGGAGTCGGCGCCTCAACGTGTGCGTCGGGCAACCATGTGTGAAAAGGGAACATCGGAACTTTGATCGCAAACGCCAGAGAAAACGCAAAGAACAGAAGTGTCTGCGGATTCATCAACTCACCCGCCACGAACGGAATCTTTAAAGAATAAAAATCGATGAGCGATGCGCTCATGTGCCCGAGAGTATCGCGGCAGGCGAACATTAAATAGATGATCGCCAAGAGCATCATGAGAGAGCCGGCCATCGTGTAAATAAAGAATTTGACCGTCGCGTAGATTCGGCGCTGGCCACCCCAGATACCCACCATGAAATACATCGGCACGAGCGAAAGCTCGAAAAACACGTAGAACAAAATCGCGTCCATCGCGAGAAACGAGCCGATCATCGCCGTCTGAAGAATAAAGAGCGAAGCGTGAAAGCCCTTCAAGCGCGATGTTATCGAAGTCCAACTTCCAAGAATGACGATCGGAGTTAAGAAGGTCGTTAAGAGAACGAGCCAAAGAGACAAGCCGTCGATTCCCAGAAAATAGCTGATCCCCATCTCGGGAACCCAGTTGATTCTTTCGACAAATTGAATCGCCGGCGTCGTCTTATCGAATTGAACTAGAAGCTGAAGGCTGAAAA
>JAYTHQ010000160.1:0-4954 GCA_043732445.1 Bdellovibrionales bacterium
AAATCGCGCGAGATTCTTGACGCTGATCACTACGGGCTCGACAAAATCAAGAAACGTTTGATCGAGCACTTAGCGACCATGAAGTTGAAAGAAGGCGGCCGTGGTTTAATTTTACTGTTCACCGGCCCGCCAGGTGTCGGCAAGACATCGCTTGGTCAATCGATCGCAAAATCACTCGGCCGTAAATTTGTCCGCGTCTCTCTAGGCGGCGTGCGTGACGACGCCGAGATTCGGGGGCATCGCCGTACTTACGTTGGCGCGATGCCCGGGCGAATCATTCAAGGCATCAAGCGCGCTGGCTCGATGAATCCGGTTTTCTTGCTCGACGAGATCGATAAGCTCGGTCGCGGTTATCAGGGTGACCCCTCGGCAGCGCTCCTTGAAGTTTTGGATCCTGAACAAAACGGAACATTCACTGATCACTACCTGGATGTCCCTTACGATCTTTCAAAAGTTCTGTTTATCGCGACGGCGAATTCGCTCGAGCAGATTCCGGGGCCGCTGCTTGACCGAATGGAAGTGGTCGAACTGAACGGCTACACGACCGCCGAGAAGTTGCACATCGCAAAAAACCATCTCCTCCCAAAACAGAAAGCAGAGCACGGCATTAAAGAGGAGCAGTTGACGATGACCGACGAAGCGATCTTGCAAACGATCACGCACTACACGCGCGAAGCGGGCGTGAGGGATTTGCAACGGAAGCTCGCGGGTATCTCGCGTGCAGCCACGACGAAAATCGTTGAGGGCACGGGGCTCGTGAGCGTCGGAGTCGCAGACGTTGAAGAGAGTCTTGGCCCAGCGCGCTTTGATCACGAAGTGACCGAAAAAATGACCCCGCCGGGTGTGACGACCGGCCTCGCATGGACTCCCGTGGGCGGAGAAATCTTGTTTATCGAATCCGCACTGATGCCAGGTAACGGCAAGCTGACCCTCACCGGTCAGCTCGGCGACGTCATGAAGGAGTCGGCTCAGATTGCGCTGACCTTGATTCGCTCGCGACTCCCGCAAGTGTCGGCGGCTTTGGCCTTTGATAAAAAAGATCTCCACATCCACGTTCCGGCCGGCGCAATTCCAAAAGACGGGCCTTCGGCAGGGATCGCGATCTTGACTTCGATCGCGTCGCTCTTCACGGGGCGGCCGGTTGATTCGAAAATCGCAATGACCGGCGAGATCACGCTTCGTGGTGCCGTGACCCCGGTTGGTGGCATCAAAGAGAAAATTTTGGCGGCCCACCGCGCGGGCGTGACACGAATCATCTTGGCTCGCAAGAACGAGCGCGATCTGCGCGAGGTACCTGACGAAGTGAAAGCGATGCTTCAGTTCATCATGGTCGATGATGTTGCCGATGTGTTGCGCTTTGCACTCGGGCTTGAAATTCCCGCCATGGATCCGAACACGGGGCTCTGGGGCCTGCCGGTCCCGACTGGCAGCCCCGCGGTCGGTCATGCGCCAATTTCAGTCGCGTAGGTGCGACAACCGACCTACATTTTTTTAAGGGCGCCTCGCGAGGCGCCCTTTGCTTTCGCAATTGTTCGTGGTTAATGTCCCGTTACGAGGTCGCTATGAAATCACGGTTGAAATTTATAATTCTGTTTATTCTTTTCGTTTCGACGGGCTGTATTTCAAAACAAATGCGCGCGTTGAAGAACGACGAGCAAAATGATGTCGCTCTCATTGTGGTCGCCGACCGCGGCGCTTCCGACGTCGCTCCTGAGAATACCTTGGCGGCATTTGATAAGGCGCAAGAGCTTGGTGCGCTTGCGATTCAAACCGACGTGCAACTTTCGAAAGATGGACGCGTGGTCGTTTTTCGCGACGAAACGCTCGACGAAAAAACCAATTTGAAAGGGCCAGTCGCGTCGCATAAATGGGCCGAACTCGCGGCCGTCGATTTTGCGCATTGGTTTAACGTAACGAAGCGAATCGCTGGTGCCGACTCTCATCAAGCGGTGGCAGAAACGAACACACCAAAGCCCTCACAAAAATCACGGGCACTCGATCGCTACCGACTTTCGCGTCGTACAAGTCCTAGCGCAGCCAAAAAAATATCAAAGCTCACATCGCTCAGTCGTCTCATCACGCTCGGCGATGTTTTTGAACGTTACGGTTTGACGTTTCAATATGACATCGTCCTTCATGCAAGTGACCCTACGGGTGGATCGAAGCTAGCGGCCGCCACGCTCAAAATCATAAAAGAATATGGCATATCAGCAAATGCTGTCATCGCCTCCTCCGATTACGATCTGCTCACCGAGCTACATAAATCTGATCCAGCAGCGGTGCTCTGCTACCTGGTCGATGAGACAAAAACACCTGACATCAATGCCGAAATTCAGCGCGCGGTCTCGTCGGGCTTTCAACAACTTGGGATTCGTACTCCGCTCGTGACACATGATTACGTGAAGCGTGCCCGCTCGGTAAATATAAAAATCTTTGCTTACGACCGCGCCAGCGACGATCAAATTGTTCAGGCCGCAAAAGTGGGCGCGGCTTCGGTCGCGACGCCGATGCCCGATCACACTTCAAAAATGATTGAAGCCGCGTCGAAGATTCATTACTAACCCCGACTCGCCTCCGGCCTTTCGTCCTAAAGCAAACCTCAAGGTACTCTCACCGACGACCTTCCGTTATCGTTACGCCATTGCTTCAACTTCGTACGGAGATTGCCATGCGTGTCCTTTCGCTCATCGCGTTGATGAATTTATTTTTCTTGCTCGGCTGTCACAATACGCCGAGCCGCGAAGGTCCCGGGCAAAATTCAGGTTCCAGAAATCCGCAGCCTGGTCAATGCACGAATTTGATCGCGAAACGTGCGTCGCTAATGCCGAGGATTTTTGAACCGGCGCAAAATTTTGATTTCGATTATCGGGGATCAGATGGATCGACCTGGACCCGTCACGGACGCAACGAAACCAAATTGTCTCGCCGACTGCTGTTGGTCATTGATGAACCTGCAGACCATTCGTCTTTGCAGACCGTCGTTTTTCGGCGAAGCTTTGCGGAAAACGAAATCGATGCCTTCAACGCATCCCTTCTGTTTTGGCAAACCCCGTCGCACGCGCTGCAAACAGACTCGACTCAACACCCCTCATTTCTCCCCTCCGGGAATTCAGTGTGGCCCATTCACAAGCGTTGGGATGCAGCGGCTGAAGCCGATTACAACAAATGGGTCGCGACTCGTGTCGATGTCGATCTCTTAAGTGGAAGTGGACTCGCAGTCGACTGCGCGGACTTTGCCATGACGATTCGTTGGATTTATGCGCGCGACCACGGTCTCCCGGCTGCCGATACGCTCGAAGGCAGCGGGCGATTATTCGGTTCTTGGCAAAGCTCAACGGAGTGGGACCGATTACCAACGAACTCGGACTGGAAAAAAGACGAACGCTTTAAAGCCGCTCTCAGTTACGTGCTCGAAAATTCGTACACGCATACGATCGTCGATGACCTTTACCCAGTTACGCTGACGCCCGAGTTCATCAAAGCCGGAACCATTTACCTCACTTGGCACGGCGACACCGGTCACACGCGCACGCTCTTGAATGTCGGTTTAGACCCAAGATGCGACGGCGCGAGACCTTGCTTCGTTGAGATTTACGGAAATCTGCCAAAAAGTGAGAGTGGATATTTAAGCGTTTATGAAATTCCTGAACGACAAGATGAGGGCCAAGGCGGACTGATGCGTTTTCGTTGGCCCGTCACCGATTCAAGCGGTCACTGGCAGCTGGCTTTGCCGCAGACGATGCCCGGCTTCTCGCGCGAGCAATTCGTTTGGAACGAGGTCGAATATTCTTATCAACTCGCCGACCGTCTCAAACTTTTTTCGTCAAAAGAGGCGCTAGTTGCGAACCAAGGATTGCTGTTAGCGCGACAGATTAGTGAGCGCTATCGACTCACTGCCGTCGGCTACTATTTTTGTTCATTGGTCCCATGTGCTCAAGGGTCGGAAGAAGACGATGCTTGGTCGACGCCCAGTCGCGATTCGCGAACCCTTCGTGGGGTTCAAAGTTTTCAGGCACTTATGGCGACCGTTGACCAAAGCTCTTTCGATATTCGCGATATGGTTCAGCAGATTGACCAACCTATTTACAGCGATGCGCCCATCAATGCGTGGGAATTGATGAGCTCACAGAGTTTACCCAATTGGAATCCAGACCCACGTGTCGATGTTCAAACACGGTGGGGGCTAGTGGCACAAACCCCCGGGGAACGCGCGCGTTTTTTAGCGCAAATCATGTACACCAACTGGCAAGAACGTGAGTGGCACGTTGCAACTGCGGTCTCACGCTGCGGACAAGGTTCCCCGCGCTGCAAACCCGGCACCGCCATTTTTAAATTTAGCGAGACAGCTCGTTACGACAAAGGCTTTCGAATCGCGCTCAAAGATTTTTCAGAACTTTACGCAAAGCTTGCGCCCGAATCACGATCCTCAATCGACGGCCTCTTGAAATCGATGCAGACGTCGGTGCCCCTCTGCGACGGCGGTTGCGCAAGCCACTGCTCAATGTATGACTTTATGATTGCTCACCCGGAACACATCGAAAAGATGACGTCGAATCCGCCGGACTCGTTAAATTCGAGATATGGTTTTTAAGTGTGCTTTATTTTTTCTTAGGTAACCAAGGTCGAATGAAAGCGAAACCTTCGTAACCTAAGAGCGCTGCTTGATGAATCACCGGCCAACGGATGATCGACGCAAATTTCTGGTATTTCGGAATGCGTTTCCAGATAGCCGCAAAGGCATCAACACCTTTTAGCATTTCACCACTCGGTGTCTGGACGTGCATGTGCTTATTAACCGCTTCGGCGGTGAGGCCAAATTTACCGGCATCGAAGCCGGCATCAGAAATATCGACGATCTCGAACTCTTGCGGCGCGATGCGCTTATAGTGCGATATTTCAAAATCGCAGACGATGCAGTTGCCGTCGACAAAGATCTTAGTTTTTGAAGCCGCGT
>JAYTHQ010000161.1:0-1396 GCA_043732445.1 Bdellovibrionales bacterium
TCTTGCAGGATTTCTTCGGACGTTGCCAGCAACATCTGATGAAATTTTTCGGATTCGAGCGGATCGTTTTTGCACAAGATGAACTGTTCAACTTTGTTGAACTGGTGCACGCGAATGAGCCCGCGCACGTCGCGACCCGCGCTGCCCGCCTCGCGGCGGAAGCAGGGGCTGACGCCGCCGTAAAGCATCGGGAGATCAGCTTCATTTAAAATTTCGTCGGCGTGAAGTGCATTGATCGGCACCTCGGCCGTGCCCGCGAGATAAACGTCGTCGTCGGGCAAGTAATAGACTTGGTCTTTGCCGGTCGGGAAACTGCCGCTTCCGACAAAGGCAAACTCGCGCGCCATCGCCGGCACCTGAATAGGCATGAAGCCTTTCGAGACGAGTTTGTTCATGGCGTAAGTCAAAATCGCCATTTCGAGCAGCACCATTTCGCCTTTGAGCGCGTAGCTGCGCGAGCCCGCGACTTTTGCAATGCGCTCAAGCTCAGCCCACCCGTGTTGATTCAAAAGTTCGACGTGATCTTTTGGTTTAAAAGAAAATTCGGGCTTCTTGCCCCACTGTTTCAGTTCGATGTTGCCCGAATCGTCGGGACCGATCGGAGTGTCGGGCGAAGGAATGAGTGGCGCGAGCAACAAGAACTGTTGAAGCTTCGCTTCCGCGGCTTCGACTGCGGGCTTCAGGTCGTCAATTTCTTGGCCGACTTGGCGGCCGCGCGCGATGATTTTCTCGCGCTCTTCGGGCGAAGCGCCTTTCATCTTTTTCGCGTTGGCGTTTTTCTCTTCGTTGAGCGACTGGCTTTGCTTTTTCAAAGCCAAGAGATCTTGGTCGGCCTTGAGAAGGTCGTCGATGTTGAGGCCGACTCGTTTGAGCTGGACCGCTTTCTTAACAGCGTCTGTATTTTCGCGAATAAATTTAATGTCGAGCATGAGAACCAAGTCACCAAAGCCGAGCTCAAAACTCAAGTGATTGGACCGTGCGCAAGACCTTAGGCCGAGCATATTTATGTTCGAGAGCTAGTATTCCGAAAACATCATCGATGAAAATGATAAACTCTTTGGCTCTCATTTTAATGATGGCGCTTTCTGCTTGTGCGGGGGGCCTGACGGCCGCGCCCGCGGTCGACGAGTCAGGCGCGGAGTCGGCGAGGCCCGTCAAAGAGCCGCACGCGACGCTTGATCGCACGGCAACGGCCGGCCAAGTTCGATCACTTTCTTTGAACCAGACCACGAATGTTCGAAAAATGGTTGGTGGTATTTTGGAATTCGTCGTCGAACTCCCGCCAGGCTCCGTGATTCAAATTCCAGAGTCTTTTGAAATCGTGAATCCTGATTATCGAACCCCAGGTGGCGCGACCGCACGCTCAAGCACCGGCTTCGTCGGACACGTCACGCTC
>JAYTHQ010000162.1:0-1381 GCA_043732445.1 Bdellovibrionales bacterium
TCGATCTCGCGCGCGAGCTCTTGGATTTTGGTGTCTCGCTCTGCCGTCGAACCACCAGTTTCTGCGCCTGACGGTTTCGACTGGGCGCCAGCCGACGAATTCGCTGTCGAACCTGATTGTGCAGCCATGACTTTTTTTAACGCCGCCTCGATGGCGCCGATATCAAGATTGGAAGCGCCTCCCGAGGCACTTGATGTCACGGGTTTTTCTTGGCCAATGGCCCGAAGAAAAAGAAGAATTGCCGTCACTAAAATTACGACCACTAAGCCCGCGATCACCTGCTGGTTGTGATCGAAGACGTAGCGCAAAAAAGCCACCATATCCATGGCACCATTGTGCGGAAGGGCGCGGAAAAACTCAACAAAGTCGCTCAGCCAGAGAAAAGCTAGTCTTCGGCCTAGGCTCCGCGTGCGGGGCTGTGCTACTTCTAGCTAGACAATGGCTAACACAAACACCGATTTAAAATTTGATCTTTTAATTCGCGGCGGAACTTGCGTCATTCCGTCGCCCCAGGACCCCGAGCGCCTCACGCGCGAGCGCACCTCGATCGGGATCAAAAACGGTCAAATCGTCGCGATCGGCGATCAACTCTCAGACTCAGACACCGCCGAGATATTCGACGCGAGCTCGCTTTATGTTTTGCCGGGCGCCATTGACTCCCAAGTTCATTTCCGCGAACCCGGATTAACACACAAAGAAGATCTCGAATCTGGAACACGCGGAGCAGCGCTCGGCGGCATAACGGCTGTTTTTGAAATGCCCAATACTAAACCGTCAACGACGACGAGCGAACAGTTTGCCGAAAAACTGCGGCTCGCCCAAGGCCGGACCTGGACAGATTATGCCTTCTTTATTGGTGCTACGCCCGGCAACGTCAGCACGATCGCGGGGCTCGAGCTCCACCCAAATTGTTGCGCCGTTAAAATTTTCATGGGGAGCTCGACCGGAGATTTGCTTCTCGCCGACGATGAAAACCTGCGCGCGATTCTGCAGCAGGGTCATCGCCGAGTCGCGGTTCATTCCGAAGATGAGCCCCGTCTCCAGGCGCGTCGACATCTTGTTGAAGGTTCGAACGATCCCAAACTTCATCCGTTTTGGCGCGACGAACAAACTGCCATTCAGGCCACTCAACGCCTGCTTCGTTTAGCTAGAGAAACGCGCAGGCCGGTTCACGTTCTCCACGTCACCACCGCCGAAGAGATGGATCTGCTTCGCGCGGCGAAAGACATCGCCACCGTCGAAGTCACGCCTCAGCATCTGACACTCTCTGCGCCAGAGTGTTACGAGCGCCTCGGGACCTTAGCGCAAATGAATCCGCCCATTCGCGACGAGCGTCACCGTGAAGCGCTCTGGAAAGCAGTCAACGACGGTACCGTCACGG
>JAYTHQ010000163.1:0-4903 GCA_043732445.1 Bdellovibrionales bacterium
TATTCGAGCCCTGCTTCTTCGAGAAAAAGTGTGATCTTGTGCGCGTTCGGCGTTGTCCAATAGTAGAGATCGATCATTTCTCAACTTTCGAAGAGAGAGTTTCGAAAGGGCGAAGCCCTTCGCATTTGCGACTCTAGCGAAGCGGAAGAAGGAAAGAAACGCCAGAGGCGTTTCGTCAAAAAAGAAACCAGCTCCGTGGAGCTGGTTTTTTAAAGTCGGAACTGACCTTTAAGATTTCAGAGAAGTTGGATTACCAACGATCGCCGCCGCCGCCACGTCCGCCGCCGCCGCCGCCAAAGCCGCCGCCGCCACCTTCACGAGGTGCCATCGGTTTTGCTTCGTTGACAGTCATCGGGCGACCTTCCCACTGAGTTCCGTTGAACTTAGTGATCGCTGCCAGCGCCTCTTCGTCCGACGACATTTCGACAAAGCCGAAACCTTTCGAACGACCAGAGTCGCGGTCAGTGATGATGCGCGCTGATTCTACAGTGCCGCATTCTTGAAAAGTCTCGAGGAGAACTTGTTCAGTTGCAGAGTACGGCAAGTTGCCGACGTATAGTTTTTTTCCCATGTGAACCTCCAAAGGCCAGGGGGCTGATTCGGAGATCGCGGACGGAATGCCCTGACAGACTCGGATCAAGCGTTAAACTTAAAGGCAGTCTACCAAGGTTTAGCGAAAGAGTCACTTGATTCCGCTGTGGAAAATAGCCTTTGATGGGGGCTTCGTCACCGCTCCTCAAAAGGTCTTGAACAGTGCGCATCGGTACTCAGCTTAAAAAGTTAAGGTTCAGCCGTTCGAAATCGACATTTACCGAGTTCGAAGAACCGATTAGATCCGAAATTTTCAGCAACGTCCGGCTCGAAAACCACGCGGAAAGTCTAGCGAATGCCCAAACTGTCATGGCCGATCCGCGTAAGGGTCGCAGCCTTGATACCAGGGTTCAGGAAAATGCCTGGGTCCTCGAAGAGGCCTACCAAGAACTGTTAGAATCTGTCGAAGAAAAGCGCGCCATCACTCCCGCGGCAGAATGGCTCATCGATAATTTTCACCTGGTCAGAGCTCAACTGAAGGATATCCGCGATCACTTGCCGCCCGAATATTATCGGGAACTTCCAAAAATAGCCCAAGGTCCTTTAGCTGGCTTACCGCGGGTTTATGGAATCGCGTGGGCCTTCGTTGCCCACACCGATTCGCGTTTTGACCCTGATTTACTGAAAGTATTTTTGGCCGCGTATCAACGCGTTCAGCCTCTGACGATTGGCGAACTTTGGGCGTTACCAATTACGCTCCGTCTCGTTTTAGTAGAAAATTTAAGACGGCTGGCCGCGAGAATTATCGGCTCACAGCGCGCACGTATCGAGGCCAATCGCCTGGCAGACTCAGTTCTGGGCGTGGGCGAGGTCCCACCACAAACCGTTGAGTCGGCGATCGCGTCGTTGGCGGGTCGCTCGATTTCGCAGCCGTTTGCGGTGCAAGTTCTCCAGCGTTTGCGTTTCCAAGAAACTCGCGTTGGCGCTTTACTGTCGTACATCGACCAGCTTCTCGCCGCCGAGCATAAAGAGATCGAATCGCTCGTTACGACTGAGCACAATTCTCAAGCGACGGCAAATGTCACCGTTCGCAACATCATCACAAGCTCGCGCTTAATGTCGGCCTACGATTGGTCAGAATTTTTTGAAGACAGCAGTTATGTCGACTCGGTTCTTCGTGAGGGCTCAGACTTCGGGCTGATGGATTTCGCGACTCGCGATCGTTACCGGCATGCGCTTGAAACACTCGCTCGCCGTTCTCGACTCTCAGAAATCGAAATCGCAAAACGAGTTGTTGCTTTAGCAAAGTTGAACTCAGTCGACCCGGGTTATTATTTAATCGATGAGGGCCGTCTCGAGTTTGAGAGACACATCGATTACCACCCGACACTGCGTCGGCGACTCATGCGCTGGTATGTCGGGCACGGCACACTCGTCTATTTGGGATCAATCCTGGTTTTGACGATGGCGGCAACACTGCTCATGCTCGATCAGACGATTCTTGAAGCGACGCCACTCGCGGTCACTTTCGCGATCGCAATCGTCGGCTTGCTTTTATCGTCCGAGATCGCGATCGCAATCGTCAATCGACTGACCGTCGCAGTCTTAGGGCCCAAACATCTGCCCCGCCTAAGTTTCGCAACGAAAATTCCTGAAGATCGACGCACGTTCATTGTCGTGCCGACTTTGATCACTCATGCGCATAAGGTTCGCGAGCAACTCGAACAACTCGAAGTTCATTATCTCGCGAATCAAGACCCGCAGATTTACTTAGCTCTTCTCACTGATTTCAGTGACTCGCGCACCGAACAAAATGAAGACGATGCATTTCTACTTGCGACGGCTGCCGATGAGATTCGATTTTTAAACGAACGGCATCCCGTTGAACCGGGGCAGCACCAGCGCTTTTCAATTTTTCATCGCCGGCGTGTTTACAACCCTTGCGAAGAGCGCTGGATGGGTTGGGAACGAAAACGCGGCAAGCTCCACGAATTTAATAAACTTTTGCTTGGCGCAACCGACACGACCTATTCGGCATTTGCGGGCGAGAGCGTTCGGGTCCCGTCGGGCGTTCGCTATGTCATCACGCTCGATGCCGACACCAAACTTCCGCGCGGCTCGGCGATCCAGCTGATCGGTACGATGTCTCACTCGCTCAATTGCCCGCGTTTTGATGAGCGCTTAAACCGCGTTGTCTCCGGCTACGGAATTTTGCAACCCCGCGTGACTCCATCTTTGCCTTCGACTCAAGACACCACGATCTTTCAGCGCCTCTCGACGGGGCGATCGGGAATCGACCCCTACGCCTCGGCGGTCTCCGACGTTTATCAAGACCTGTTCAGCGAGGGCTCATTCACCGGCAAAGGCATCTATGATGTAGCGGCCTTTGAAAGATCGCTGAGCGGACGAATTCCTGAAAATCGCGTTCTCAGCCACGATCTTCTCGAGGGAAATTTTGCCCGCTGCGGATTTCTGAGTGACGTCGAATTCTTCGAAGACTTTCCTTCGCATATTACGGTTGCCGCCATGCGCTCACACCGATGGACGCGTGGTGACTGGCAGCTTTTGCCTTGGATTTTCGGCGCGAAAGGTCGCGCGATCTCGCTCATTGGCCACTGGAAAATGTTCGACAACTTGCGCCGCTCGCTCGTTGCGCCCGCGGGGGTTGTGGCCTTTTTCCTGACCTTTATGATCGCGAAGATTTTCCCTTGGCCCCTCTTGGGCTTGTTAACAATCAGTTTTGCGATGCCGACGCTCATCACGTTGTGGGTCGACCTTTGGCCATCACGACGAAACATTCCTGTCCTCCAGCATCTGTCGTTTACTTTCGATGAGCTTCTCTCTGGTGTCGAACGTTTCGTGCTAGCGGGCATTTTACTTCCCTATACGGCTGTGACTTCGGTTGACGCGATTTTACGCGCAACGTTTCGACTTTTTATCAGCGGCAAGAAGCTGCTTGAGTGGACACCGGCCGCACAATCGAAAACCGCCACTTCGTTATCTTTACGCCAGTTCATTTCTAGCTTTCGCGCGTCGGTCGTAGTTGCGGTATTGGGATCGGTCGCGACGTTTTTTTTCAATCGAGCTTATTTTCCGTTCACGCTGCCAACCATGATCCTTTGGTGTTTCGCACCCGCACTTGCCCAGTACTTTAGTCGGCCCCCCCGGCCGCGGATTTTGCGCCCGCTCCGGGCTGAAGATATTCAGCTCTTGCAGTCGACCGCGCGCCGTACCTGGCGTTTCTTTGCCACCTTCGTGACCCCCGAAGAAAACTTCTTACCGCCCGACAACTTCCAAGAAGATCCTCACCCTGTCATCGCACACCGAAGCTCACCCACGAATTTTGGCCTCTATCTTCTCTCAGCTCTTGCGGCGATGGACTTCGGCTGGATCGGTAAGATTGAAACCGTCGAGCGCCTCGAGGCGACTTTAAAATCACTAGCGAAACTTCCAAGGCACCGCGGGCACTTCTATAATTGGTACGAAACGACTGGCGCCCGGCCGTTGGAGCCGCGCTACATTTCCTCGGTCGACAACGGAAATCTTACGGGCCATCTCGTCGCCGTCGCACAAGCGTTTGAGGAAATCATCACCCAACCGCTCGCAATCACCGGGTTTAACCGCGGAATCCTCGATACCCTTTTGCTACTCGAGAGAGAACTCAACGCTTATCAAAAAAAGTACCCTTCAGCTGGCGAAGAATCGACCTACGTGAGCGGTGCCTTTGCCGAATTGGCCGCGCGCCTTTTTATGCCAGATCACCTGATTTCAGATCGTCTCGCGCACTGGGAAACTCTTCAACAACTCGCCAATTCTTTGGTGAAGCAAGCACGCACGTTTGTCGGCGAACCTGCCAACGTTCAGCGAGAAGAAATTTTAAATTGGTCGCGCGCTTTACAAAATGACATTCAGTCGTCAGCAAAAGACTTTTTATCTCTCGTGAGCTGGTCGGAGTTTGCGAACGAAACATTTCCCATCGATGCCATTCTCGAGGATCGTCATTGGTGGGAGGGTGTGCGGCAACAACTTGAGTCCGCGGTTTCAATCGCGGGTATTGGAAAATTCGCCACCCAAATCGTAAACGACATTATCGAATTTAAAAAACTCCGTAGAGGCGCCGCTCCTTTGTTTTTAGATTCGCTTCTGGAGAGTCTTGAACACGCTCTTTTGCAATCGAGCGTCGTGATCAGAAAAGCCAAAGAGTCGCAAGCCATTTGTCGTCAGCTCATTCGCGAGATGGATTTCAAACTCCTCTATGATCCGGTTCGAAAACTATTCTCGATCGGCATGCGCGTTCCTGAAGATGTTCTCGACCCGAGTTATTACGACCTTTTGGCATCGGAAGCGCGGCTCACGAGCTTCATCGCGATCG
>JAYTHQ010000164.1:0-1371 GCA_043732445.1 Bdellovibrionales bacterium
CTTAAACTTCTGAATACACGCTCTGGAGCTTTGGTGCTGCCGTCATCGCTTCAAACTCGCGTTTTGCTTCTAATTCCACCGGAAAATCGATCGAAACCAACGTTCCTTCGCCTAAAGAACTCTCGATGGCGGGAGTCGCACCAATACGTTTTAAAGTCGTCTGTACAAACGACAGCCCAAGTCCCATATGACGAGGCGCCTCGAAACCCTTGTAAAAAGGCTCAAAAGCGCGCGTTTGAATATCGCGAGTCATGCCGACACCCGAATCTTTCACCAGAAAACGAACGTGATCGTTCAACCAAGATAATTGCAGAGTCAGTTTTTTCTCTGGTCGATCACGCAAAGCTTCGATCGCGTTGTCCAGCAGATGAACGATGGCACTCTCGAGGTCCGAGGCGCGCCCGCGCACTCGTGGCACATGCGCGAGTTTCTGTTCAAGAATAATTCCGCTCCCCTCAATCTCAATCGCCTTTTCGGCAAGAGCGCCGAGGGCGACCTTCTCGAGATCACACGTTTCTGTTACCTGCAATTTCAGGCTCGCCGACTCTTCAATGATCTGAAAGCGTTCGATGGACTCTTTTGCCAAACGTGCTTCGCGCTCGATGCTGTTGGCGTGGGCGATAATTGCCGGATCAGAGGTTTTTGTTTTTGCGAGGTGGGCATGACCTAAAATCGCGAGAAGCGGCTCGCGCAATCGCGCTGCCATTCCGGCGTTGAACGCTTCGAACGCGCTTTTACGCTCGTCCAACAGACGCTCTGTTGTTGCAACGAGAGGCGCTGCAACTATCGCTCCGCCAGACGGCGCTGCCGGCAAGATTCGTGTTTGCGCCGAAGACTTGATGTCATCTTCAGCCTCTTCGCCGTACTCAATTCTCCGTGAGGCCCGCGCTGTCGAAGGCGAACCATCGACCAGCGTCGCGCCGACCAACCACGCGAAAAGTAAACCTAACAAACCAATGCCGCCACCGACGGTCAGCATCGTGTGCAGCTGTTGACTCGCCAAGCTCGTGAGCGCACTTGCCGGCGTTTCGATGACCGCCGTGAGGTTAGAATGTTCGATTTTTTCAAAGTGCGCTAAGACCGGCTGCCCATCCATGTCGATGACTTGACGAGTGCCCGAAAGCTTCGGTGTTTTGATAATCTCTTTCGTGATCGAATCTTCGACAAATGAATTTCCGAGATACGACTTCTTGACGTGAGAAGCGACATAACCTCGGTCATCGACAAGAAAAACAGAATTAGTTGATCCAATAAAATCTTCGGTAATAGACGCGAGTGGGTTTTCGCTCGAGAAACCAACCAAGATCGCTTGACGAGAGCCGCCCGGAAGAATCGCGACGGCTTTTGGTGGCAACACGTTTGTTCCGAGCG
>JAYTHQ010000165.1:0-1370 GCA_043732445.1 Bdellovibrionales bacterium
GAAATGCGTATTCCCCCGCCAGTTGTTTATCACGAAGACATTCCGCCACTGAAGGTCGAGGGCGAGGCCACGAGCGAAAAAGCAAACCTGGTGATCTCGGTTCGGGTGAGTGAGGGATCGCTCGTCACCAAAGCGAATTTCACGCCCGGTGAAAATCAAACCTTGCGAATCGACGCAAACTTGACGGTCAGGAGCTTGCCCCTTTCGAT
This sequence comes from Bdellovibrionales bacterium, assembly GCA_043732445.1. Taxonomy (GTDB): domain Bacteria; phylum Bdellovibrionota; class Bdellovibrionia; order Bdellovibrionales; family JAMPXM01; genus CAJYOV01. The sequence goes on from JAYTHQ010000165.1 coordinate 210, forward strand.
GATAACGCCACTGATGCGGAAGTCAGGATTAGCCGATCAGAAGTTTAATCCGAAATTTCTGTGGCTCGACTGCGACGCTTCGATCAGCGGCGCATTCCAGGGTCTTTTCCAAAAACATCCGCTGACTCTCAGAGATTGTCATATAGAGGGCGACGGTACCGACATTCAGTTGAAAAGTGCCGAGCGTTTGCCGACGGGAGTTTGGTCGCCATTTACGGTTCAGATCGTCTCATTGGACTTAGCGAAACTCTTGGCGACTGTTGGCGTGCGTGGCCCAGACGGAGTCATCGCGCAATTCGGGAGGCTCCAGGGTGATCTGCATTTTGAAGCGACCGACAGTGCTCGGTTTGAGGGTTCGCTTCGCGACGTTGACCTCAGCTTCTCTAATCAAAGCGTGCGGGCCTTACAAAAGATCGAATCAATCGGCTTAGCAGTGACGATCGCCAAAGACCAAGTGAATGCCCGCTTTGAAAAGCCCATTTTAAGAAACGGCGAGGTCGATGGATTCTTAAGCCTGCACCTTGATCGAAGTTTAAAACGGGGCTCAGCCGAAGCAACGATCGGGCATTTGAGTTTCGACCCCGCGGTGCAAAGTCTTTTAGTGAACGGAACTTTCGGCACGGTCGACGGAGTCGCGAAAGCGACGATCCAAGACTCACGGATCACCGATTTTTCAGCGCGGATCAAGCTTGGTTCAACCACCGGCTCAGTTTTAAAATTTGAGGGTCTTGAGGTGGTGGCCGATCGAAAAGGTGATGAGCCCCCAAAGGTGATTTTCGATTCTCCGGCCTTGCAGCTCAATCAGGGCTCGGCATTTTTTAAATCTCTCGAGCCTGCGTTCTTCGGCCATGTCTTTGATGGAGAGTGGATTCCGCTTCGAAAATTTCACGCCGAGACCGCACTTTTCGGTCCAACGGAGACGACAGTTTTTGAATGGTCGCGCGCGACAGCAGTTTTAGAGGCTGGGCAAATACAATTCACGAGTATCGGTGCTCTTACGCAAGACCGTCAGCTTTCGGGCGTGTTTCAACTCGATTATCCGCTCGTTAAAAAATTGGCCTGGAAGTTAACCGGATCCCTCGCGGCACCCGCGCTCTCGGATCAAGCAGAGAGTCTGGCGAAATTTAAATCGCGCGTCGAAATCAACGATAGAGTTTTGGG
>JAYTHQ010000166.1:0-4860 GCA_043732445.1 Bdellovibrionales bacterium
TTTTCAATTTTGAGAGCGGTTGCGCCAGCAGATGGGGTGCGCACGCGGGTCTTCTTGACCGTGTGTTTACCCTTAGCCGCAATGAGCTTGCGGCGAATCGCCGCTGCTTGCATTTTGGCAAAAGACTTCGCCCATGCTTTCAAGGTTTTCTCGGCCCGTTTCTCTTCGCGAGGGACGGTCATGACAAGAGTCAGCGTTTTCGGATTCAAGTATTTGCGCGCAACGCGAGTGATGTCTTCGGGCTTCAAAGCATAGACTTGTTTTAAGAATTTTTGGAAGTACGCGTAATCACCCATGAGGTTCTCGAAGCTTCCGGCCTTGCGGGCCAGGCCTTCGATTGTTTCCATCGCGTAAAATTCTTCACTCTCAATATTGGTCACCGAGCGAGCCAGCTCTTCGCGAGTCGGCAGAGTGCTCAACAAGACTTCAAGCTCGTTCATCAGCGCATCAAAAGCTACCTGCAATTGCTCTAAAGGGAGCGAACCAGAAATGGTAAATATACCGCCGTCTTTTGGCGTAAAAGTTCCACAGCCAATCGAGTTGGTAAGCGGCTGCTCCATGCGGAGCTTGTGCCATAAGCGTGAACTTTCACCTTGCCCAAAAATCATCGCGAGAACATCAAGTGCGGCCGTGTCTTTATGGTCGGCAGCTGGCACTCGCCAAGCCATGTGAAACTGTGCTTCTTCAAATGCCATCTGCTGCACTTTGATTCGTACTTCGGTTTGAACAGGCTCTTTTTTGCGCGAGACCTTGCGAAGCTTGAATGAATTGAAGCGACCAAAGGCCCGATCAATTCGCTCCGCCATATCTTTGGTTTCAAAATCACCGCCGACGACTAAGTGCATGTTTGTCGGGATGTAGCGGCTTTGGTAATAATCTACGAGAGTTTTACGGGACACTTTTTGAATCAGCTTCTCGAAGCCAATCACGGGAATACCGTAAGGGTGATTTTTAAAAACTGACGAAAACAAAAGCCGACTGGCCTGACGGCTCGGACTGTCGTTTCCGCGCTTGATCTCTTCGATCACGACCTCGCGCTCGTTGTCGATTTCGATGGCATCAAATTTTGGAAAACCCATCATCTCGCTGATCGTGTCGAGAGCGACGTCTGAAAACTCGCGCGAGATGTTCACGTAAAAAACAGTTTGATCAAACGACGTGTAGGCATTGAGCTCGCCACCAGAGGCCTCTACCGTGCTGGCAATTTCGCCGACTTTGAATTTGTCGGTGCCCTTAAAAACCAGATGTTCGATAAAGTGGCTGATGCCCTCTTCGCCTTTTTTCTCGTCGGCAGAGCCGGTTTTTACCCACATCTGCACCGAAACGACGGGCGATTTGTGGTTCTCGAGTAAGAGCACCTGCATTCCATTGCCTAGGGTCAAGCGGCTCACGCCGTCCGAAACACGCTTCAATTTTGCCGCTTTGGCCTTAGTCATCACCGCTTTCTTCACAGTTTGCGCCAACTGGCCTTTTGCGCGGGCGATTTTCGTTGCGGTTTTTTTCTTTCCGGACTTAAAAGTTGCTTTCTGTGTCATTTCTCTTCACTCCATGAAACAAACGGCCATGAGATTCGGTATCTACGTACATATTCCATACTGCGTACAAATCTGCCCGTACTGCGATTTCGCCAAGTACGAGATCGGAAAAGTCATGCCTCCGGAAGAATACGTGAAGGTGCTCATTGACGAGATTCGATCACGCTCTCAAGACGTCCCGTTTCGCCAAACCGATACGATTTACTTTGGCGGCGGCACTCCAAGTCTTCTAGAAGCCCCTCTGATTCTATCGATTCTCGAGGCACTTGCAAAGGAAGGCTTCGTCTGGTCGCGGAACGCCGAGATAACCGTCGAGATTAACCCCGGGACGATCGACCAGAAAAAACTTGATCAATACTCAGCGATTGGCATCAACCGATTTAGTGTCGGCGCCCAGACGTTCAATGAGCGTCTGCTCAAAATTGCCGGTCGCAAGCATTCCTCAGACGAGACAGTTGCGACGCTCAAGCTGTTGAAGTCGAGTGGTGCTAACTACTCGTTTGATCTTCTTTTTGCGCTCCCCACCCAGACCGCAGCGGAAGTGCGCGCAGACGTTCGGACCGCGCTCGCGTTTTCGCCGTCGCACTTAAGTGCTTATTGCCTGACGGTCCCGGAGAATCACCCGATGGCTCGGGGGCGTGCGATCGAATCCGAGCAAGTTGAGATGTTTGACCTCATCGAACAGGAGCTATGTGGGGCCGGAATCGAAAAGTACGAAATTTCAAATTTTGCAAAACCGGGATCCGAGTCGCGGCACAACACTCTCTACTGGACCGACCAGCCTTACTGGGGTCTTGGCGTGAGCTCGCATAGTTATTTTCCTCGAGAGTCTCGCCTTGATTGGAAGGCTCTAGCACCCTTCGGGTTTAGGTTTTGGAACCCGGCGGGTTTAAAAACCTATGTGCAGCAGGTCTCGCAGCTTTCGCAACAGCATTTGCAACCGCAATCGCAACAGCCTTCGCGGCAAGTGTTACCACAGCCCTCGCAACAGCCGTTGCGACTGAGCGAGAGCTTCGCATTTCTGCGCTCTCTTCCGAGCGATCAAATTGAAATTCTACAGGAGAACGAGTCGCTCACTGATTTTTGCCACACTTCACTTCGGTTTGTGCGCGGCATGACAACGGACGCCGCGCGTCTAAAATTCTCTCCGCGCGCGATGACCTTGCTCTTCGCCCGTCTCGAAGCATTGGTGCAAGAAGGTTTGTTACAGCCGACAATCGACGGATTCTCGTTCACCGCCCAGGGGCGACTCGTCGCCGATATCGCCTTTGAAAAACTCACGTTTCTCAAAGGCGATTTAGATCCGTGAATTCCCGCAAACTTTGGTTCTACATGCATTGACAGACCTTTTTCTGAACACATAATGGTAGAGCAATTGAGTCGAACGCGCAGAATACTCTCGAGGGAATTTATTTATGACGGCAAATGACACGACAAACGGGTCGGGCAAATCAAAGGAAAATTCGACCGGCTTCGGTGCTGGCGAGGACGTGGTAGGCAGACCTCAGCGTTTGAGTGATAGCGACGGCGAAATTACGCTGGATTCTCCCGAGGCAGCTCCAACTCCATCGGCGGCACAAGTCGTAGATGATCTCAAAGCTGAAGTCGAAAAGTTTAAAAACGAATATCTCTACCTGCGGGCAGAATTCGATAATTTTAAACGCCAGACAATCAAAGAGCGCTCCGATCTTCGCAAATATGGCGCCGAGCGCTTGGTGATTGATTTGCTGAGTATCCTCGATGTTTTCGAAACAGCGCTCTCGACCGAATTGAATCCCGAAACTATGCAGATCTTTCGCAAGGGGATCGACATGACGGCAAACGAACTTCGTTCCGTCCTCGTCCGGCATGGGATTGAAGAGATCCCTGCCGCGGGCAAGGCTTTTGATCCGACGGTTCACGAAGCCCTGAGTAGTGAAGAGAGCGCCGAGATTGCGGAAGGCCACGTCACACGCGTTTTCAAAAAGCCCTACAAGCTGCACGATCGAGTGATTCGTCACGGACAAGTCGTTGTTGCAAAACCGAGATCGTGAGCGAACCGTTTCGCGCCCGAGTGAACGAGTCCACGCATCGCAGAGCTAGACGCAGGCGTGACCAACACTTTCAGTTCGTGAATCGAATGGCTTGTGTTCTCCGAGGCGCCACCACCGATTGAGCCGCGGGCGCAATTAAAAGGATTTAGTTTATGGCCAAGAGAGATTACTACGATGTTCTAGGGGTGGCTCGAACCGCTACTTCAGACGAGATTAAAAAAGCGTTTCGAAAAATGGCGATGCAGTTTCACCCTGACAAAAATCCAGGCGATAAAAAAGCAGAAGAGAAATTCAAAGAAGCTAACGAAGCCTACGAAACGTTATCTGACACGCAAAAAAAGCAAACCTACGATCAGTTTGGCCATTTTGGTTCGCAAAGAGCGGGTGGCGGCGGTTTTCGGCCCGGTCAGAATCCGTTTGAAGGATTTAGCGGCCCGCAGGGCGCGGGTGCACCAGGTGGCCAAGGAAACCCAGAGAACTTCCAGGACATTTTCGGAGATATTTTTAGCGACCTATTCCGTGGCCGCCCAGGTGGGCCGGGCGGACCAAGCGCCGGTGGTGCAGGTGCCGCGGGCTCGCGTCGAACGAATACCAACGCGCGCGGCGCAGATCTACGCTACACCCTCAATATTTCTTTTGAAGAAGCAGCAACGGGTTGCGAGAAGATGATCACCTTCATTCGTCAACGTAGCGGAAAAGAAGACAATGCGCGACTTTCTATCACGGTTCCGGCCGGCGTTAAAAATGGGCAGCGCCTTAAGTTGCGCGGCGAAGGGGATTCGGCTCGCGCAAGCGGCGCGATTGGTGATCTTTACGTCATCGTGAGTATTCAAGATCACTCACTGTTCAAACGTGTAGAGAACGATGTGCACATCGACGTTCCGGTGAGCTTCACGGATGCAACCCTGGGCGCGACAGTTGACGTCCCGACATTGACTGGAAAAGCATCGCTAAAAATTCCACCGGGCACTCCATCTGGGCAAGTTTTCCGACTCAAAGGAAAAGGGTTTGCTTCGGTTTCTGGTGGGAGCGCCGCGGCTTCGGCGGGCGACATGTTGGTGCGCGTGGTGATCGATGTGCCGCGTGAACTGACCGACGAGCAGCGCGAGTTGATCATCAAACTCAGTTCGACTGTCAAAAATAGTCCATTGATCAAAGCTTATCAGGAGAAAGTGGACAGAATCCTTAAAATCAAGAAATGATGAGGTTCGTTTTCGACATTGATCATGCGATAAAAAGATCTGCGATGCTTTCGAAAATCACGATCAAAACGGGATATAAACCTATGGTGC
>JAYTHQ010000167.1:0-4858 GCA_043732445.1 Bdellovibrionales bacterium
GCGGTCAATGCCAAAAGTCTTTTCGATATCGTGAAAGAACTCGGTGAAGCACCCATTACGCTCACGCGAAAAGAAAATAACTGGCTCGAGATTAAACAAAATAAATCTGTTTTTAACATCGTCGGAATCAGCGCCGATGAGTACCCGGTCTTTCCGAGTTACTCGACAAAAGATTTCTTAAAACTCGACGCTGCGATGCTGAGCGAGATGATTGAAAAAACCATTTACTCGGTTTCGAGCGACGAAACTCGCTATCACCTGAACGGCGTGTTCTTCGAAAAACAACAAGGCACCGGCAAAGAAACTTACCGCATGGTCGCGACCGATGGGCACCGGCTTTCGCTCGTCGATCGTCACGTCGACGTGAAAGGCTCAGGATTGCCTGCAGCCGGCGTGATTATTCCGCGCAAAGGTCTCTTTGAAATTAAAAAACTTCTAGACCAAGTTGGCGGTGACTGTGAAATGGCCGTCGAGGGTTCGCAGCTCATCGTTCGACATGCGACGACGGTTTTGATGGTCCGTTTGATAGAGGGAAAATATCCAAATTACCAACAGCTGATTCCACAAAAACTTGTGAATCACGCGCTCGTCAACCGCGAAATTTTACTCTCGTGCTTGAAACGCGTTTCGCTTTTGTCGAACCAAAAGTACAAAGGCGTTACGTTAAGCCTTTCGACAAATAAACTCGAGATTTCTTCGAACAACCCGGAGCTTGGCGATGCGAAGGAAGAGATCGAAATTCGCTACAAAGGCGCTGAGCTCAAAATCGGTTTTAACGCGCGCTACATGCTCGACGTGTTGAACAGTTTCGATGACGACGAAGTCGATATCGAATTGAACGATCAACTCTCACCTGGCCTGATGCGCCCGCACAACGACGCTAGCTACACGTGCGTCGTGATGCCGATGCGGATCTGACGGTATCGGGCCTAATTTTTAGGAAGAGGCCCTCAGCAGTGCGAAATTTAGCGTTAAAGTCTTTGCGAAAAAGTAGGCCCGATCAGTCATGCGATTAGACGCCTTGAGGCTTTTTGAATTTCGAAATTTCGATCGGCTCGAGTTACTGTTTCGGCCGCGCTTAAATTTTTTTGTTGGCGAAAATGGCCAAGGTAAAACAAATCTTGTTGAAGCCGTTCATCTTTTGAGTCGCGGCGTCTCCTTTCGACCGGCCGATAGCCGAAATTTTCTTTTTCACCGCGGAGATATCATCGCGCCGAAAGCTCGGGTGAGCGGCGTATTTCAAAAGCACGGGCTTCAATTTGAAGTCGACCTTACGCTCGAATCGGGCCGAAAATCGGCAACGATGAATGGCAAAAAAGTGAACGCTGGCGAGCTCCTAAAAAATTTTCCGACCGTCTTGTTTTCGCCCGAGAGTCTAGCCGCAATCAAAGAAGGGCCTGACCAACGACGGCAGCTGATCGATGAGATCGTTTTGAGCTGTGATCCGAAGCAGGGGCAGCTGATCCGTGAGTACTCACGGGCTCTTCGCTCCAGAAATCGACTCTTAAAGAATTTAGCCGAAGGGCTCGGACCCAGAAACCATGCTGAGGCGTCGCTAGAGAGTCTCAATAAGATTTACTTCCTACTCGCGACTCATTTGACGAGTGCCAGGCTTCAATCGCTCAGGGAGATCCTGCCAGCGTTTCGTGAAGCCATGAAATTCATCTCCGATGACACGGTTGGGGATATCTCGGTGGACTACGTGATTTCCGATCAGTCGGCTTTAGATTGGAGCGAGTCTCAGATCTTCGACGCACTCCAAAAAAGACACGCAGAATTAGCCTTTTCGGAGATGTCTTACGGCGCTAGTTTGGTCGGTCCGCACAAACACGATATCAAGTTCTTACTCGCAGGAAATGACTCGAGATTTTATAGTTCGCAAGGGCAGCAACGCGCCTTGATATTAGCTTTGAAAATCGCTCAAATCGTGTATCATCAAACGATTCACCAGACCTACCCAGTTTTGCTCTTAGACGACGTGCTTTCAGAGCTCGATTCTAAGAAACGGGTCAACTTGATGAGGTTCCTGGAAGGCGTCTCGGCCCAGATCCTGATTACGTCCACCGATCTCGCGTGGAGTGATCAATTTGGGTTTGATCGAAATTCAATTTTCGAAGTGAACGCCGGGCGAGTCGATCAACGGAGCTGATCGGAACAAAGAAGGATCTAGCAGTGTCAGAAAACAGTTCGAAAAGTTCTCAGAGTTCGAGAGATGCGGCCGCAAAAGAAGCTTTGTTAAAGGCAGCAGCGGCCGACGGCGGTAACGAAACGGGTTTTATCCCGACATCGACGGCCGTCACCGAAGAGTACGGTGCCGATTCGATTCAAGTCCTCGAGGGTCTTGAAGCCGTTCGTAAAAGGCCAGGTATGTACATCGGTGACACCGGTGTCCGGGGCTTTCACCACTTAGTTTACGAAATTGTTGATAACTCAGTTGATGAACATCTCGCGGGTCACTGCAAGCGCATTACCGTTACGATTCACGCTGATGAATCGGTCACCGTTGAAGATGACGGTCGCGGAATTCCGGTCGCGACTCATAAAAACGGGAAGTCGGCTCTTGAAGTCGTTATGACTGTTCTTCACGCTGGTGGAAAGTTCGACGGCAGCTCATACAAGGTTTCAGGTGGTCTTCACGGCGTCGGCGCTTCGGTCGTGAACGCTCTGTCTGACCGCACGGTTGTGGAAGTTCGACGAGAAGCCTCGGTTTGGAAACAGTCTTACGAGCGCGGTAAGCCTGTTGGTGAATTAGAAAAGCTTGGCACGACAGACCGTACGGGCACCAAAACAACGTGGCGCCCTGATACGCAGATTTTCAAATCTGAAGAGCCGTTGGTTCACAACTTTGTGACTCTCGCAAACCGTTTTCGTGAGCTTGCGTTTTTGAACGCCGGGCTTTACATCTCTTTGACCGACGAGCGCTCGGGTAAGAAACAAGAATTCCAGTTCGCAACGGGCTTAAAAGAATTTATCTCGTACATGAACGAGTCAAAAAAGCCTCTGCACCCTGAGGTCATTCACTTCCGCGGTGAAAAAGATCACGTCGACATCGAGATCGCATTGCAGTGGAACGATTCGTACACCGAATCGGTCTATTCGTACTGCAACAACATCAATACGATCGAGGGCGGAACGCACTTAGTGGGTTTCCGCGGGGCACTCACGCGCACGGCAAATGCCTACGCGACTGAAAAAGGTTTTCTAAAAGAGTTAAAAGAAAATCTCGAGGGCGAAGATATTCGCGAAGGACTTGCGGCCGTCGTTTCGGTGAAAGTTCGTGAACCTCAGTTCGAAGGCCAGACAAAAACGAAACTCGGTAACACTGAAGTTAAAGGGATCGTCGAATCACTGGTTAACGATAAGTTAGCCGACTGGTTTGACCGAAACCCATCGGCCGCGAAAACAATTGTGAGCAAGTGTGTGGAGAGTGCGCGTGCGCGGCTTGCGGCTCGTAAGGCACGCGAGTTAACTCGTCGTAAAACGGCCCTCGACGGCAACTCTTTGCCGGGGAAAATGGCCGATTGCCAAGAGCGTGACCCGGCTCTCTGCGAACTGTACCTGGTCGAAGGAGACTCGGCGGGTGGATCTGCGAAGCAGGCGCGCGATCGCCGCACGCAAGCCGTCTTGCCGCTCAAAGGTAAAATCTTAAACGTCGAGAAAGCTCGTTTCGATAAGATGATCGGGAACGAAGAGATCAAAGTTCTGATCTCGGCTCTCGGCACCGGCATCGGTAAAGATAACATGTCGATCGAAAAACTTCGGTATCACAAAATCGTTCTGATGACCGACGCCGATGTTGACGGATCGCACATCCGAACACTTCTTTTGACCTTCTTCTATCGCCAACTGCCTGAAATTCTTGAGCGCGGCTACATCTACATCGCGCAGCCGCCGCTTTACCGCGTGAAAAAGGGCAAAGAAGAAACGTACATCAAGAACGAATTGGCGCTGACCGAGTTCTTAATGGATACGTCGCTTGCGAGCGTGAATATTTTGACTCTTCAAGACGGTACGACCGAAGCAGAGTTAAAATCGATCATTCTCGCCATTCAAAAATACGACCACATGCTAAAAACGATGTCGGCTCGCTACGAGCGCGAACTTCTGTCTTACATGGTTCGTAATGTTCCAAATTTGAAACAGATGTTGAGTTCGCAATCAGACATCGATGCGACCATGACAAAATTTACGAGATGGACCAAAGAGAATCCAACAAACGGTATTCTTGACGTTACGTACAAAGTTGAGCCCGATATCGAGACAGGCACAAATAACCTGCTAGTGACCACGACGCGCTACGGTCATAAATCTGAAACACGTTTTGGATTTTCGACGGCCACTTCATCAGAATGGACAGAGCTGACGTCACTCTGGGCGAAGTTTAATAAGGCGTTACCGCTTCCGGTGAAAATCGGCCCCGAAAAAGGAAGTAGCTCGAAAGAGGGTCATGAGTTCATGAATCACGGCGAGTTCGTCGCCCATGTTCTCGAGGCCAGCAAAAAAGGAAACTACATTCAGCGCTACAAGGGTCTGGGTGAAATGAACCCTGAGCAACTTTGGGATACGACGCTCAATCCTGAAAACCGAAGCTTGCTCCGGATCACGATCGACGACGCGATTGCCGCCGACGAAACGTTCAGCGTTTTGATGGGTGAGCAAGTAGAACCACGACGTAAATTTATTGAAGACAACGCGCTCCTCGTGCGCGAACTCGACGTTTAAGGATAAACGATGGCTGACGATAAAACTCCAGTTCCAGCAGCGGGCGGCGGCACGCCACCGCCCTCGATGCGCGGTATTTCCAACGTCGATATTAATAAAGAGATGCAGGAGGCTTACCTCCAGTATTCGATGAGCG
>JAYTHQ010000168.1:0-4809 GCA_043732445.1 Bdellovibrionales bacterium
CGCCTTTGAACTGACCGATGTTTTCGCCGTTCCACTAGGCCTAGCGTTCATTCTAACTGACTCGTGCGAACAAGAGCTCAATATTACAAAAAGCAAAAATTCGATCATGACGAAGCGCAAGGACATTTACATTTAGAAGTCGATTCCGATGAAGCGACCACCCAAGGAATATTTTCGGAAAATCCGCGTCCAGGTTTACCGCGCGCCCATAAACGCATCGGGCCGACTTGTGATGATGGCGTCGGCGCGCCGTGCCCACTCTGCGCCGAGCGTTGGGTGATCGACGGCGATGACTGTCATCATTTTTCGGCGTTGGACTTCGCTCCAGACGCGCTCGTTTAATTTTTCGAGCGGTAGGTGCGGGTCCCAGACAAAGACATCGCCGCGGAGGGGAACACTCGCGGCTAAAAAAAGTTGTGACAGCATGATGAGGCGAGTGACTTGAGCGCGTGAGGTACCGAAGAGCCAGGTGGGCTGGTCGTCGCGAAGGTCGCGCAAAATTCCATCTTCCGGGCTTGCGATGAGCGCTCGCTCGCCGGCTTTTGCGTCTTGAATAATTTTGATAACGTCTTCTTTGCCGCCTTCTTGATAATCTTGAAGATTGATCACGAAGAATCGGTCGGGAAACGCGGTCAAAATCGCTTTCAATGTTTCGACGTGAAAGCCCTGGCCCCGAAACGGAAATGTTTTTCCGCCGTCGAAGCTTGTCTTGTAGGCGGCGTCGAGTTTTGCGATATCGGCATCGCGGGTGTACGAGATCCAAGTCGCGCCGTCGGTCGATTCGCCAAGTGTTCTCTCTGACCACGCCATCCAGGTGCGATCTTGTGAGGGTCGTGTATCGACCCACAAAATCACATTCGGTCCTAGCGCCGCTGCTTTCTGAAAAGCGAGTTTTGAATTTGGCGGCGCCTGAGACGAAAGTCCGCGATAGGCGATAACCAAGGGTTTAGGGCCTTTCACGAGAGCGTCTAAAAATGGATGAGGAAACGGGTGAGGTTCAGGTTTTGAGAGACCCCTGCTTGACGCGATAATCCAGCCTAAAACTAGGAGAGATCCAACCGTGGCCAGCGCCAGTAATAAATTCTTGAAAGCTTCGCGCATACCGCAAGTCCTCTAATTCATGGGGTTTAAACTAAAATGAACGAACTGGTTGGGTTCAGTTTATATACGCCTAAAATGAACGTATTTAAGTTGACCCAAAGTGCTATTCTCGATTAGTTTTCACGCACATTTCGAACAATTCAAACCCCGGAAATACTCCACGGAAACCTGATGAACAAGATCAATCGCAAACTTGAATACGCTTTGATCGGATTAAAGCACATGCGCGCAAAAGCTCCCGGCGAACTCACGTCGGTCAATGAGCTCGTGCAAGCCTACGGCTGCCCTTTCGACGCGACCTCGAGAGTGATGCAAGTGTTAGCACAAAAAAGTGTTCTGATCTCGGAGCAGGGCGCGCACGGCGGTTACATGATTGGTCGCGATTTACAGCGTCTTTCGTTTCAAGAACTGAGCGAGCTTTTGCTCGGCAAAATCGCCGTCGCTCGTTGCTTATCCGAGGCCCACGAAGCCGGCGAGAACGCGTGCGAAATGCGCAGCAGCTGCAATATCGTGACACCGGTGCAGATCTTGAACCGTAAACTCAACGAATTCTACCGAAGCCTGAGCATCGCCGATCTTCTAGAAACACGCACAAAAGCACCGAAAGTCGTTGCAGGACTTGAAGCATGAGTAACCGCAATACGCCCCTGACGACTGAAGGTCTCACTGAATCGATCGATGCCGGCTACAAATACGGTTTCGTGACCGATATTGAAACAGAAACCGTCCCGCGCGGGCTCAACGAAGACACGATCCGTCTGATTTCCTCAAAGAAAAATGAACCGGCCTGGATGCTCGAGTACCGATTAAAAGCCTATCGGCATTGGCTAACGATGACCGAGCCCACTTGGGCCAACGTCACGTATCCAAAAATCGATTTTCAAGACATCGTTTATTACTCCGCGCCGAAAAAGAAAAAAGACGCGGTCGCTTCGCTTGATGCGATCGATCCCGAACTTCTGAAAACGTTTGAACGCCTCGGTATTCCACTCGGCGAACAAAAGCGTATTAGCGGTGTCGCGATGGACGTCGTTTTCGACTCGGTCTCAATCGGCACGACACACCAAAAAGATTTAGAAAAAGTCGGCGTGATTTTTTGCTCGATTTCTGAGGCCGTTCACACGCATGCCGATCTCGTCAAAAAGTATCTGAATAGCGTTGTGCCCTTTACTGACAATTATTATGCGGCCTTGAATGCGGCAGTCTTCACCGACGGATCTTTCGTTTATATTCCCAAAGGCGTTCGTTGCCCGATTGATCTTTCAACTTATTTTCGCATCAACGCGTCTGACACTGGCCAATTCGAGCGGACTTTAATCATCGCCGCTGAAGGTTCATTCGTAAATTATCTTGAAGGCTGTACGGCCCCTCAGCGCGACGAAAATCAATTACATGCCGCCGTCGTGGAGCTGGTCGCGATGGATGACGCCGAAATCAAATATTCGACCGTTCAAAATTGGTATACCGGTGACAAAGACGGCCGCGGTGGAATTTACAACTTCGTCACGAAGCGCGGCAAATGCCAAGGCAAGCGCTCAAAGATTTCATGGACGCAAGTCGAAGCCGGTTCTTCAATCACCTGGAAGTATCCGTCGTGTATTTTGCTCGGCGACGAGTCGCAGGGCGCCTTCTATTCGGTAGCGCTTACGCACGGTCGGATGCAAGCCGACACCGGCACTAAGATGATTCACATTGGCAAAAACACCAAGAGCACGATTATCTCGAAAGGGATTTCAACTGATCACTCGCGCAATACATATCGAGGCCAAGTTAAAATCATGGCGTCGGCGTCGGGTGCCCGTAATTATTCGCAGTGCGATTCGATGTTGGTTGGCGATCAATGTAACGCGACGACCGTTCCTTACATTGAAGTGAAGAACAACACTGCGATTCTTGAACATGAAGCGACGACATCACGAATTAGCGAGGATCAGCTTTTTTATTTGAGGTCACGAGGGCTCGACACCGAAGGTTCGATTTCGATGTTGGTGAACGGATTTTGTAAAGACGTCTTCAAGCAACTTCCACTCGAGTTTTCGGTCGAAGCCGTGAAGCTCATTGAAATGAAATTAGAAAACAGTGTTGGGTAAAAATATGTCGCAAACGTTATTGGAAATCAAAGATCTGCACGCCACTGTTGATGGCAAAGAAGTCTTGAAGGGTTTGAACCTCACGGTTCGTGCTGGCGAAGTGCACGCGATCATGGGGCCAAACGGTGCGGGCAAGTCGACATTATCAAAAGTAATCGCCGGTCACCCGGCTTACAAGGTGACTTCGGGTTCGATGTCTTACGACGTGAATTTCAAAATGAAAGACTTAAGTGAGATGGAGCCCGACCAGCGCGCACGCGAAGGCGTGTTTATGGCATTTCAATACCCAGTTGAAGTTCCGGGCGTCAGTAATGAAACCTTTTTAAGGACATCCTTCAATGCCGTCTCGAAATATCAAGGCGCCGAAGAAATGGGCGAAGACGCGTTTCATAAATTCTTAATAAAGAAAATGGCGCTCGTTTCGATGGACGAAAAGCTCTTAAACCGCGCCGTGAATGCGGGCTTCTCGGGCGGAGAGAAAAAGCGAAATGAGATTCTTCAGATGGCTGTTCTCTCGCCTCGCCTCGCGATTCTCGATGAAACAGATTCAGGTCTCGATATCGACGCGCTGAGAATCGTCGCCGACGGCGTTAATAAACTGAAGTCGCCCGAGAACGCCGTTGTCTTGATTACGCACTATCAGCGGCTTCTTGAATATATTGTTCCTGACTTTGTTCACGTTTTAGCCAACGGCAAAATCATTGAAACGGGTGATAAATCTCTCGCATTGAAACTCGAGGCCAAAGGCTACGACTGGTTAACGAACGCATGACAATGACTGAAGCAGCCATCGAAAATTCTAGGGCAGCGGTGCTCGCGACGCGGGGTCAAGAGGCGTGGAAGTACACGAATCTCGTGCCACTGCTTGAAGGTTCATGGGAAGCGGCCGAAGCCTTTGACGACAACGAGTTGCCCGCGCGCACGGTTTTTCCTTCATATGATGGGGATAAATCAGGGGAGATTGTCCTGCTGAACGGTCGCCTCGTAAAACAGTGGTCGAATTTCAGTTTGCCGAACGTCACAGTTCGGTTGACGAATGAAACTGAGGCACTCGCCCTGGCCGCGCCGATGCAGGCAAAGCTCAATCATGAATTCGCTCGTGACGTTTTACGAATCGAATTCACGCCTGACACTATTTTGAAGAAACCGCTCGTGATTTCTAATTTTTATTTCGGCACTGAAAGTCTAACGAAGTGGTCGGTGGCTGCCCTTCGCGTGGTCATCAGCGTCGCGCCAGGATGCGAAGTAGCGCTTGTTGAAATGACTGCAGGCGAAGGCCGGGCGATCAATTTGCCAGTGACGAGCATCAGCGTCGCTCAGGGTTCGAGACTTTCGCATGCGCGCTTTAATCTTTCGCAAGAGGCAGGAGCGCAACTTGGCTACACGCAAATAGCGCTTGCGCGCGATGCATTTGCTGAAACTTATCAATTCACGTTGGGCGGTCGCCTGAGCCGCGAAGATCTCGCCATTCGACTCGACGAACCAGGTGCCGAAGTAGTTCTCGATGGTCTTTATTTAGCAAACGGTAAGCGCCATGTCGATCACTCGACGTCGGTTGATCATTTGGCGCCGCACACGACGAGCTCACAGCTTTACAAGGGAATCTTGACCGACGAAT
>JAYTHQ010000169.1:0-1346 GCA_043732445.1 Bdellovibrionales bacterium
CTCATGTCGACCGGTCTGAGCAATGCTTCCGCCGTCGATCACAAAAATGGTGTCGGCTTCTCTGACCGTCGCCAATCGATGAGCGATGAGAATTGTCGTTCGCCCTTTCATCAAAATCTTAAGAGCGCTTTGAACGAGATGTTCACTTTCAGTATCGAGATTGCTCGTCGCCTCATCCAGAATTAAAATCTTCGGATCCTTCAGAAGCGCTCGCGCGATCGCGACTCTTTGCTTTTGCCCGCCCGAAAGTTGCACCCCCCGTTCACCGACCAGGGTTTTAAACCCTTCCGGAAATCCGTTGATGAAATCAAGCGCATTGGCCGAGCGGGCAGCCTCTTGAACTTCGGAGTCGCTGGCCGACCAACGACCGTAGCGAATGTTTTCCTCGATCGTCGACGAAATCAAAACCGGTTCTTGCGAAACAATTCCGATCTGCTCTCGGAGCCACGAAATTTTAAGTTTCTTCTGTTCGACACCATCAATCAAAATCTGCCCTTCGGTCGGATCGTAAAACCGCGGCAGAAGACTCGCGATCGTGCTTTTTCCGCCGCCGGAAGATCCTACGAGTGCGATGATCTGGCCTGATGCAATTTTGAAACTGAGGTGATCGATCACCTTAGCGTCAGGTCTTGTTGGATAGCTAAATCCAACGTCGCGAAATTCAATCGCGCCCTGAACATTAGGCAGAGTGAAGCCCTCGTCGTTGAACGCAGGTTCACGTTCGATGATTTCAAAGACACGGTGACTCGCGCCGATTCCTGCCATGAGATCGCCCCAGAGGCTGCCGAGACTTCCAACGCCGATCGCAACAACAAAGAGATAAAGTAAGAACTG
Organism: Bdellovibrionales bacterium; assembly: GCA_043732445.1. Taxonomy (GTDB): domain Bacteria; phylum Bdellovibrionota; class Bdellovibrionia; order Bdellovibrionales; family JAMPXM01; genus CAJYOV01. The sequence goes on from JAYTHQ010000169.1 coordinate 835, forward strand.
AACGAGTTCACCTGCGGTCAGCGATGCTGCTATTACTTCGCGGCCGCCGTACCAAAGTACGATGCTGATGGCCGCAACGCCGATGACCATCGCAAACGTCATGAATTCCGCGATGACTCGAATTCTTTTTCGCGCAAGTTTCAAGGCGCCTGCTAATGACTGATGATAGCGAGCGACCTCATTGTCTTCTTGAACAAAAGATTTTACCGTTCGTTGACCCGAAATTGTTTCTTCGGCTACAATCGAACTCGATGCGAGCGTGGCTTGAAAATCTTTTGAGAGCGCCCGGATTTTTTTGCCGAAATAAAATGCCATCGCCGCGATGGGTGGAATGATCACGATTAAAACAGCCGACAACTTCCACGATGTATAAAACATAAATCCAAAACCGCCGATGACTTGCGCCAAATTTCGAAGGCCCTGCGAAATGTTCACGCTCACCGTGTTTTGAAGTGTGGTGCAGTCAGAGGCCAAGCGACTCATGAGTTCGCCAGTGCGATTGAAATCAAAAA
>JAYTHQ010000170.1:0-1345 GCA_043732445.1 Bdellovibrionales bacterium
TCTTAAGCGCTCGTTAACTTGCCTTTTTTTATGACCAAACGCCGGATGTGCCGACGCGCGAGAGAAATGTCGATCGCAATTCAGGCAGCGGTAGCGCTGGATGAGACGCGCATCGGATTTGCGGCGGAAGAATCCGGATTTACGTATGCGAGGCCGAAGATCGGATGACGATGGAGGGCATGAGCACTGTGGGCATTGTCGTTTCATGCCTAATCACAGAGGCAAAAAACCCACCAAGCGCAGCGTGGTGGGCCAGTTCTTAATGCTTTCGGCTTGCGAGGTTTTTGCGATGACTCTCGTTCCACCAAATTGAATTAAATGAGTTCGCTTCGGTTGAAGCCTCAAAATTTTTGAGAATCGCAAAAGGTTCATGAGGAAGGGCGGCCATTCTCGCCGCTAAAGCCACTGCTGTCTCAAGGAGTCTTGGCTCTTGAACCACGAGATCAACCAATCCTAACGCGAGCGCCTCTCGAGACGATACCGACTGAGTTGTGAGACTGAGCCGCCGGAGTTGACTTGGGCCAATGCGCTTTTCGATTCGACCACCGCCGCCCCAACCGAAACTAAGACCGATCTTTCTCTGCCACAGCGAAAACATCACGTGCGGAGCAGCAATCACAACATCAAAGCAGCTTAAGAGCTCAACGCCGCCGCCAAATGCGTCGCCACCGACGCAAGCAATCGTCGGCCGATCGAGAACTGAGAGTTCAGCGAGAATCTCGCGAATCTCGTCGTTGACCGCCCGCCCTTGATTGGCGTCGGTCATTTGCGCGTAGTCGGCGAGCTGCCCGCCTGAGCAAAAAACTCTGCCTGCGCCAAGCAAAAGGAGAGATTCGAAATCTTTCTTGAGGATGATGTCACGAACTTCACGCGCAGCCGCCAGGCTCAGCGCGTTCTTCGATGAGGCGTCGTCAAGGGTCAGTTGCAGGCTTCGACCGTGTCGATGACTCCGAACCAACGATGACATTTCAGTAGCCGATGATTGAACGTTGAACTTCGCCTTGACCCGTGAACTCGACGCCAATGCCAAGACCGCGGTTGCCGTGTTTGTGAGTCCAAACGATCTTGGCCGGCATCTTGTAAGTGCGCTTTAAATCTTTCAACTCAAGCTTCACGGTCACAAACTCACCGACTTTTAAAGGTGACGGCGTCATAAATTCTAAAAATGCCCCGCCTCTTGAGAGGTTGCGAACGCGGGTAATTAGTTTTTGCCCGCTAATTTCAACCTCGGCATCTTGGCTCGTCAGAAAGCGTCGATGAACCTGTTGCGAAACACTATGCGCAAGAAGCATCTTACGGACGATCCCGAGCATGTCCTTCGTTTCAAATGGCTTGGCCAAAAAGA
>JAYTHQ010000171.1:0-4788 GCA_043732445.1 Bdellovibrionales bacterium
TCAGATCGATCTAGAAAAAACTTGGTTTGATCGCTGTCAGATGGGCGTGATGTATGGCTATGTCTCGTCGTACGCAAAGATGACCGTGAATCAGCGTCAAACGTATCTCGATGCCAACGCAAAGTGCACCGCACCTCCGACTCAGAAAGATATCGGCGTCACCAGCTGCGAGATGTTTACGAATAAGTTTCTGGCGAAGGGTTTCGCCTCGATCGGGCAAGTCGACGTTTACAAACGGATCAACACCTTTCTAAACGCCAACGACCGAGACGGGCTTGCACTCGTTTATGCACTTCGTAAACTCGGTTGGAAAACGCTTTACTGGAACACCGACGTGCAAACCGTTCCGCCACTTCCAAAAGATCGATCGATTGTTGGAGTGACTCTAGGTGATCACCGCGACGATACGAGGCTCGCTTTGAACCGGCACGTCTACCACGGCATCCAAATTGACGGCTACCTTCTTAACTTCTCGCCGAATCCTGGCAGTCGCACGATGAAAGATGAATCGGTCCTGTCGAAATTAAAAAAGGTCCCCTACATCATTGGTATTTCACATGCAGGATTTCACGTCTGGAGTGGATCTTACGGACTTGTCACCGAGTCACATTCGTTTTTTGACCCAGCCGACAAAAGAAATATTCAGGTCGGGGTTTTTGAACCGCAGCACGCATCTCCAACCTGCCGCGAAGTTCTCATCGCGGGCCAGCCCCAAACCTATTGCTACTACTCTGGCATCATTGCGGTACCACCAGGCCCGTGGGGCTGGCTCTAAATCTCTGAACTCTGATTGACGAGCTTCAACGCCTCAGCCAATGCGAAAAAATTTGTTCAGGCCAACATCAGCGGTCTAGTGGTCAAGGGCGCCCCCCTTTTTTCGCGCGAGCATCTCTCCGTTCAGGATTTCAACAACGAGCACCTCAGTCCTTGCAAAACGCGCACGGGTCCACGAGGATCAGAGGATCTTTCATAGAGGAGTACTCATGTTCAGACTCAAATTTGCGAGTGTCGCGCTTGTCGTGCTCTCGGTTTCGCAAATCAGCTTGGCCGAAAAAACTGTCACCGAACCGAATGCCCCAGGCGTTCGCCCCACGACCACCACGAACGCTTTCTGGTGGCCTGACAATATTGATCTTGCGCCGCTTCGTCAGCGCGACGCCGAATCAAATCCTCTAGACAAAAATTTTAAGTACGCAGCTGAGTTTAAAAAACTCGACCTCGATGAGGTCAAGGCTGATATCAAAAACGTCTTGTCGACCTCGCAAGACTGGTGGCCGGCCGATTACGGTAACTACGGCCCGTTTTTTATTCGGATGGCGTGGCACAGCGCCGGTACTTACCGCATCAGCGACGGACGCGGCGGAGCCGGCGGTGGTCAACAGCGTTTTGAACCCCTCAACAGCTGGCCCGATAACGTCAACCTCGACAAAGCCCGCCGCCTTCTTTGGCCGGTGAAGCAAAAATACGGCAACAAGCTTTCGTGGGCCGATCTGATCGTCCTGACCGGAAACGTCTCGCTTGAGTCGATGGGTTTTCACACCTTCGGTTACGGCGGCGGCCGCACCGATGACTGGGAATCAGAACTCATTTACTGGGGACCTGAGCACAAGTTCCTCGCCGACGAACGCCACAAAGACGGCGGCAAGCTCGATAAGCCGCTTGGCGCTGTTCAAATGGGTTTAATTTATGTCAACCCAGAAGGTCCAAACGGAGTTCCTGACCCTCTCTTGTCGGCAAAAGACATTCGCGAGTCCTTCGGCCGCATGGCCATGAACGATGAAGAGACAGTCGCGTTGATCGCCGGCGGCCACTCGTTCGGCAAAGCGCACGGCGCTGTCAACGCCAAGAAATGTCTTGAAGCAGCCCCAGCTGGCGCCGGCGTTGAAGCCCAAGGCATGGGCTGGAAGAACAACTGTGGTACCGGTAGCGGCGCCTCGACCACAACAAGTGGACTCGAAGGTGCCTGGACCGCAACGCCTGCGTTTTTCAGCACGATGTATCTGGATAACCTCTTCAAATATGAGTGGGTCAAAACCAAGAGCCCAGCTGGCGCGATCCAATGGATTCCTAAAAACGGCGAAGCGGCCAATTTAGTACCTGACGCCCATGACCCGACAAAACGTCATGCACCGATCATGTTCACAACCGATCTCGCTCTCAAATTTGATCCAAGCTATTCAAAAATCTCGAAGCATTTCCAAGAAGATCCAAAAGCCTTTGAACTCGCTTTTGCAAAGGCGTGGTTCAAGCTCACTCACCGCGACATGGGTCCTCGAGTTCGTTACCTTGGTAAAGACGTTCCGAAAGAAGACCTCATTTGGCAGGATCCAATTCCGAAACTGAATCACAAGCTTGTCACTGCCGGTGACATTGCTTCGCTAAAGAACAAAATTTTGAAATCGGGCCTAACCGTCCAAGAACTTGTTCGCACGGCCTGGGCTTCGGCTGCTTCGTTTCGCGGAACAGATAAACGCGGCGGCGCAAACGGCGGGCGCATTCGACTTGCCCCTGAAAAAGATTGGGCCGTGAACAACCCAGACGAGCTCGCGAAAGTTCTCCCGAAGCTCGAAGAGATTCAGACAGGCTTTAACAAATCAGCGGGCGGCGGCAAAAAAGTGTCGCTGGCAGACGTGATTGTTTTAGGTGGCGCTGCCGCTATCGAAAAGGCCGCAAAGGAAGCCGGCCGTACTGTGAAAGTTCCGTTTGCTCCGGGCCGCATGGACGCAACACAAGAGCAAACTGATGTCGAGTCGTTCGCTGTTCTCGAGCCAAAAGCCGACGCCTTCCGTAACTTCTACGGACCAGGTAACGACTTGACGCCAGTGCAGGCGTTCATCGATCGTGCAGATCTTTTGCGGTTAACAGTCCCTGAAATGACTGTTCTCGTCGGCGGACTGCGCGCGCTCGACGCCAACACGGGCGCCGCGAAAAACGGCGTGTTGACCAGCAAACCCGGCACCTTAACCAATGACTTCTTCGTCAATCTTCTTGATATGTCGACGAAGTGGCAGAAGTCGGCAAAAAATGACGGCTTGTATGAAGGTGTCGATCGTAAAACAAACGACGTGAAGTGGTCAGCGACGCCGATTGATTTACTCTTTGGCTCACACTCTGAGCTTCGCGCGATCTCCGAGGTTTATGCGGCTCAAGGTGGAAAAGAAAAGTTCGAGCGCGACTTCGTTGTGGCCTGGAACAAAGTCATGATGAGCGACCGCTACGACCTCTTGTAATTTTTGAGTTTCGTCAAGACGGCGACGTTCAAAGCCCCGAAGCCTTCACGGGTTTGCGGGGCTTTTTTTATTCAGCTTTTATCACGTAAGACCCGCTCATTGACTCTCCGGGCGCGAGACTCCTGAGTCCCCACGCCGCGTGATTAAAGGCATCGGGGGCGCACGTCATCGGCTCAATCGCGAAACCTTTGCGCGCGCTTGGCGCCGAAATTTGATCGCCGGTGTAAATCACGACGAAGTCGAAAGCTTGGTCTATCCGAATCGAAATGCGACGCGAAGAATTTTTGGACGTTACGAGCGCTGTCGCCCAACCGCTTTTGTCGCGCTCAAGATGCGCCAGACAACCATTGTAGCTAGCATTGCCAATCAGGCGACCCGCACGAAAATCGAAGCGGGTGCCCTCGACAGGAAGGATTTTGCCGGTCGGCAAAAGGTCTTCAAGCTCAATAGAGTCAAGAGCCGGTATGGTCACTTGCCAATCGGCTAGTTCACCCTGATCACCACAAAAGTACGGGTGAAAACCGACGCCAACAGGTGCGTGCGTAGCGCCCGAATTAGTGATCTGAAAATTCGTCGTTAGTCCATCGACGCCGACAGAGTAAGTGATTTGAACACCGATAGAAAATGGGTAACCCGCGATCGGTTTTTTTCTGGCGTCGATTTCGTAGCAAAAGACAGCCTCGTTGGGTGAGAGCTTTTTTGTTTCAAAAAGCTGCCCACGGACGAATCCATGAATCGCGTTAGGTCCATCTTTATCGTTTTTAACGAGAGCATGCTTTTGCCCTCGGAATTCGTAAACACCCCCTCTGACTCGGCTCGGAAACGGAATCAAGACGTCGCCTTGGCCGCCGCGTTTGTGAGTGGCCCCTTGATAACCCCAAATAGCGTTCCACTCTCGGCCGGCATCGGTTACGAAGTAGCGACGCAGAGACGCACCGAAGGGCGAAACAATGGCTGTGTGGTGATCAAACGTTAAAATGTGCTCTGTATCGGCGTCCATTCAGCTCTTTCTTTATCGAGAGCGTAAAGCCCGTGCTATCAATCGACAAGCACCGCGAGATCATCTAAACCTTTCAAATGAGTCAAAAGACAGCTGCTGATAGTCTCGCTCAATATCTCGCTCAATATCTAAACGATGCTCGTCGACTCTCGGGACTCCCGGTCACAAGTCGACACGCAAAGCTGTCTTTGTATGAGTATCCGTTCGACTCGCAGCTTTTGAACATCAGCCGACTCTACCGCGAAAGTCGTAAGCAGTACGTCGCTCTCGGGGGGCGTTACGCGCCCCGGATCTCGTCGACGATGCGCTCTTTAAGCGCGCAAGACTTATTCGCAAACACGATTGACTACACCCCATCGGCAACCGAAGTCTCTTGGTTCATCGCCCGTACTGAAGATGTTTATGACCCAGAAAATGAGTTGGCGGCGCTTGAGAGATTCAATACGATCTCCATTTTTCACGAACAAAATCACCGGATTCTTTGGCGCCTCTTGCCGCCGGCTCCGAAATCTGAGCGCGACCTCCTTCGCTACTTGAATTTCGCAGAGAGCCTTATCG
>JAYTHQ010000172.1:0-1342 GCA_043732445.1 Bdellovibrionales bacterium
ACCGGGCGCTGGACGGCAATGGGCGAAGGCTTGCTCAAATTTAAAAACCGCAACGGTCAGGACTTCTGCCTCGGCGCTACGCACGAAGAAGTCGTCACCGATTATGTCCGCCGCGATATCAAAAGCTACCGTGATTTACCGATCAATCTCTACCAGATCCAAACCAAATATCGCGACGAGATTCGGCCGCGCTTTGGTCTCATGCGCGGCCGCGAATTCATCATGAAAGATGCTTATAGTTTTGACGCTAGCGAAGCGGCGGCGCTCACCAGCTACGAAACAATGTATGGTGCCTACAAAGCCATTTTCAACAGGCTCGGTGTGAACTACCGAATCGTGCAGGCCGACGCCGGCTCTATTGGCGGCAGCAAGACGCATGAGTTTCAACTTCTCGCTGACGCGGGCGAAGACCATCTGATGGTTTGCGACAAATGTGATTACGCTGCCAACGTCGAGATCGCACCAGCGGTCACGGCCAATAAAAAATCGACCGACCCTGAGCAAGCGATGGAAGCCTTTCCAACGCCAGGCTTGAAATCGATCGGTTCACTCTCGAAGTCACTGAAAGTCGCTGAACATGATCTCGTTAAAACTTTGTTCTTCTCCTCGAACTCGGGTCTTGATCCCGCTGACAAGTCCCTGAAACCAATCGCCGTGCTCTTAAGAGGCGACGAAGAGCTCAATCCAGTGAAGTTGAAAAACGCGCTCGGGCTTTCGAATGAGCCACTCATGCTCACCGAAAAAGAAGTCAAAGAAGAGAGCGGGGCTTGGCCCGGCAGCTGCGGACCTGTGGGTTTGAAAATGCCGATCTACGTCGACAACGGTGTCGACGGCATGAAGAACATCACGGTCGGCGCTAACCGCGACGCTGAACATTTGAAAAACGTAAATCTCGGCCGCGATTTTAAACCAACCAAAATCGCTGACTTTCGCAAAGCAAAAGCCGGCGACAAATGCCCCAACTGCGACGGTGGACATTATTTGTCGTTCCGCGGTATCGAAGTCGGCCACGTGTTTTATCTTGGAACAAAATATTCGCAGGCGATGCAGGCCAATTTTCTAACGCCAGAAGGCGATCAAAAGCCCATCGAAATGGGCTGCTACGGCATCGGTGTCTCACGCACAATTCAAGCAGCGATTGAACAAAATCACGACAAAGACGGTATCATTTGGCCCGTGGCGATTGCGCCGTTTCACGTCCACATCGTCGTTCTCGATCCCGACAACGTCGAGGTGGCTCAGGCGACAGAAATCGTTGCGCGCGAACTCGAAGCGCGCGGTCACGAAGTTTTCGTCGATGATCGCGTCGAGCGCCCCGGCGTGAAATTCAAAGACGCTGATC
>JAYTHQ010000173.1:0-1335 GCA_043732445.1 Bdellovibrionales bacterium
AGCCGCGCGCCGGCAACTTGATGCGCTTCTCAAAGAATTTCCGGTCGCGATGAAACTCTTCGAGTTATCCCCACTCGACTCCACAACGGAAACGCCAACGGAAAATACAGATGGCTCTGCTGAAAGTTAAACTTACGCGCAATTTACGGCGCTCGATTTTGCGCGGTCATCCGTGGGTTTTTAAAGAAGCCGTGAGTGCGCCTGCGTCTGAGCGCGCCACACTCTGCCGAGTTGTCGATGTGAAGGGCGATCTCGCATGGGGAATTTATGATCCGCACGGCGCGTTTGCGCTGAGAATTCTGAGCACCGACAAATCAGCACCCAACACCGATTTCTTTGAGGCACGCTTTGCTCGTGCGTTGAAGCTTCGCGCGAATGTGCGCAGTGAGCACACCAACGCGTTTCGACTTTTTAACGGCGAAGGCGATTTGCTGCCGGGCCTTGTGTGCGATCTCTACGATCATACGGCGGTTGTGCAATTCGACGGGCAGGGGCCGGCCGAATTCTGGGACCGCGACCTGATCAGTCAGTGGCTTCTCAAAAATGCGGGCGTCAAATCGGTTGTTGAAAAAACTCGCCGAAGTACCGACCGCACGACCGAACATTTAGCGGGCGAACCGAGCGCGCCAGAAGTGATCGTCAAAGAGCATGGCGCCAAGTTCAAAGTGAATATTGAAAAGGGTCAGAAGACGGGCTTTTTTCTCGATCAACGCGAGAATCGTCTTTACGTTAGGCAAACGAATCACGATAAATCGGTTCTCAATCTTTTTAGTTATACCGGTGGGTTTTCGATTTACGCAGGCCTTGGCGGCGCAAAACGTGTGGCAAGTCTCGACATCGCAAAAGGTGCCATCGCGCTTGCAGAGGAAAACTGGGCACTGAACGGGCTCAATCCCAAATATCACGAGGGCCTTTGTGTCGATGTTTTCGAGTATCTGCGCGGCGACACCGAGATGTGGGATCACATCATCGTCGACCCACCATCGATGAGCCACTCCGAGAGCGGCAAAGAAATGGCGAAAGCAAAATACACCGAAGTGTTTGCGGCTGCGGCCAAGCGGGTGACTCCGCAGGGCGAACTTTCGCTCAGTTCGTGCTCAAGCCACATCACGTTTGACGACTTCTTAGCGATCATCGAGGAGTCTCTTTCGCAGGCCCGCCGAACCGGCCAAATCCTCCGCGTTTCGGGCCAGGGGCCAGATCACCCGTTTCCGCATGCGAATCTTGAGCTCAGATACCTAAAATACGTCCATTTGACGCTCGATTGAGCGATTTCGCGCGCCGTAGTCGTTGATTCTTGACCAGTTTTTCTCCATGATGCGACCAATCGACCTT
>JAYTHQ010000174.1:0-4754 GCA_043732445.1 Bdellovibrionales bacterium
TTTTCATAATAATAGACCGCTACCGAATTGCTCTCGTCGTATTGATGCTGAATTTGTTGAACCGCGCCGTTATCGTGGAACCAACGATCGATCACTTCACCGTTGGGTAGCTGCGCTTCCTGGGCGCGAACCATGCCGGTGCCTCGCTCATCTTGCGAAAACCAGGCGGTCACCGCCGTACCGTCGATCAAATGATAATCCTGTTGATCCATGCCTTGTTCGTTTGTGGTCCAGAAGGAGTCGGTACCCGGTGTGCTGAATAGCTGGTCGGCAAAGTTGGTGACACTTTCGATTGTATCAACTCGACGAGCCGAGTCCTTCAAGTCGCCAAACTGCGTTGTCTGAACATGAGTAGCGACCGATGGAGCATTTACTTTTGGCGCTGGAGTCGGACTTGATGTCGCGACTCGGGGTGCAACACCGCCGCGTCTGAAGGGTTCTAGCGATGCGTGGTCGACAGAGTTTGGTGGCTCGGGTTTCGCGCGAGTGTGTGACGCTTGAATCGTAGTTCGATATTTCGTCTGAGGGCTTTGCGCACCGATAAATCGGTCTACGAGGGCTGCGAGGGAGACGACGATCGCTGTCGCAGATAGCAAAACAATCCAAAACGGTTTGCGAGTTTTCACGCTTCAGTCTTAACACTTTTTCTTCAGCGTGCATCAACTCAAGGCCGTGGAAGTGTCGAAAAGAAAAAGGGCAGCCCGAAGCTGCCCTTTTCACGAAACCTGATTTGTGCCTGATTTCGACCTGAGCCTCAGCCTTTGGCTTCGGCCGCGCGCTTTTCTTGGTACTTCTTCGCGAGCTCTTCTTGGATGCTACGGGGAACGGCTGCGTAACGACTGAATTCCATGGTGAATTCGCCTTTGCCTTGAGTTGCCGAGCGCAGATCTGTCGAGTAACCGAACATCTCTGTGAGCGGAACTTCGGCGTCAACGGTGACCGAAGCTTCGATCGACGTTGTCCCTTGAATCATGCCGCGTCGTTGGTTCACTTGGCCCATGATGCTGCCCTGGAATTCTTCTGGCGCCGTGACCTGAAGCTTCATGATCGGCTCCAGAGCGGTCGGCTGAGCTTGCGGGTACACTTCACGAAGCGCGGCCATCGCCGCAATCTTGAACGCCATGTAGCTTGAGTCGACGTCGTGGTAAGCGCCGTCAGTCAACGTACATTTTACGCCAACAATCGGGAAGCCTATGAGCGGACCTTTTTTCATTTGGTCTTGCATGCCTTCGTCAACAGCCGGGATGAATTCTTTCGGAATTCGACCACCCGTGACGTCGTCGACGAACTCGTAAGACTTTGGATCTTTGCCTTCTTCGATGATGAGGGGCTCGATGACGCCTTGGATTTTTGCGTACTGACCAGAGCCGCCCGTTTGCTTTTTGTGCGTGTAATCGAACTCGGCTTTCGCGTTGATCGTTTCACGGTAAGCCACTTGCGGTTTGCCGGCGATAACTTCGCAGGCGAATTCGCGCTTCATGCGTTCGATGTAGATCTCAAGGTGGAGCTCGCCCATTCCCGAGATAATCGTCTCGTTTGATTCTTCATCGCGAGTTACGCGGAAGGTCGGATCTTCCTTGCGGAATTTCTGAAGTGCCTTTGTGAAGTTGGCGGCACCCTCTTTGGCTTTCGGTGCAACCGCCAGCGAGATGACCGCGTCTGGAACGAACATCGATGACATTGCGTAGTTGTGATCGCCATCGGTGAACGTATCGCCCGAGGAACAATCGACACCGAAGAGAGCGATGATATCGCCCGCTTCTGCACCGTTGATGTCGGCCATCGCGTTCGAGTGCATCTTCACCATCCGAGGAACTTTGACTTTGCGTTTATTTGTCGTGTTGACGATGAAATCGCCCTTATCAAGTTTCCCTTGGTAAATACGCATGTACGTCAACTGACCATAGCGACCGTCTTCGAGCTTGAAGGCATAACCGACAAACGGCTCTTTCGAGTCGGTTTTCATGACGATTTTCTCTTCGCCTTTGTCGAGATCGAGGCCCGTATTTTCTTTTTCTTTAGGATTCGGGAGGTAATCCGAAACACCGTCGAGAAGCTTTTGAACGCCGCGGTTCTTGTAAGCAGAGCCACAGAAGACCGGAACGAACTTCAAGCTGAGAGTACCCTTACGGATCGCGGCTTTAATTTCTGCTTCTGTCGGCGTTTCTTCCATAAGGAATTTTTCGGCGACGACGTCGTCGACGTCGGCGAGCTGGGCGATCAAATTCTGGCGGAATTCCTTGGCTTGCTCGAGCATGTCGGAAGGAATGTCTTTTTCTATGACGTTCTCGCCGTCGGTGCCTTCATTGTAATACGCTTTCATCGTCACGAGGTCGACGACGCCGACGTGCTTATCTTCAAGGCCGATTGGCAAATTCACGAGAACTGCGTTGAGGCGCAATTTATCGCGAAGTGCTTCGGTGACGCGGAATGGGTTTGCACCCGAGCGATCAAGTTTATTGATGAACGCACAACGTGGAACGCTGTAACGCTTCATTTGACGATCGACAGTGATCGACTGCGATTGAACACCCGAAACGCCGCACAAAACGAGAATGGCGCCGTCGAGAACTCGGAGTGAGCGTTCGACTTCAATCGTGAAGTCGACGTGCCCCGGAGTGTCGATGATGTTGATGTTGATGTCTTTCCACTGAACGTTGGTCGCGGCAGATTGAATCGTGATGCCTTTTTCGCGTTCGAGATCCATGGAATCCATGGTCGCGCCGACGCCGTCTTTGCCGCGAACTTCATGGATCGCGTGGATACGGCCGGTGTAGAAAAGAATGCGCTCGGTGAGGGTTGTTTTGCCCGAGTCAATGTGCGCCGAAATCCCGATATTGCGTACTTTATCCAAGACCCATTCAGTTGCCATGGTCCGCTCTTCTCCTAGTGTCCAGCCTCAGGGGCTGGCGCCTTTTTGTATTGTCGAAGGACCTTGTGTAACATGGGCCTCAGGCGGATGCAAAAAAAGTCTGGGGAATTACCTTTGAGCGAAGTGGGCGTCGAGATTCTCAAAATCCTGCAGGAGACCTTCGGATTTGCCGGCTTTCGGGGCCAGCAGGGCGAGGTGATTGATGAGCTGATGGCCGGCCGGCCGGCCCTCCTGCTGATGCCGACCGGAATGGGCAAAAGTCTCTGCTATCAGCTGCCGGCCCGCTTATTTTCTGAACAGGGGCGGGGCCTCACGCTTGTCATTTCCCCGTTGATTTCGCTGATGAAAGATCAGGTTGACGCAGCGCTGGCAAAAGGTTTGCGAGCGGCTTTCATCAACTCCTCACTTTCGGGCGAGGAGCGTGCGGCGAGGTACAAGCGGTTAGCTCGCGGCGAGTATGAGCTGCTTTACGTCACTCCAGAACGATTCCGGATTCCCGAGTTTCGGAACGCATTGGCGACCAATCAGGTAGCGCTTTTGGCGGTCGATGAAGCGCACTGTATCTCCAGCTGGGGTCACGACTTTCGGCCTGACTATTCAAGACTCGGCGAGATTCGCACCACACTCGCTGATCCGCTCACGATTGCTTTGACGGCTACGGCCACTCCGCAAGTTGCCTCGGATATTTTGACTCAGCTACACCTTCCGGGCGCTCGCGTTTTTAATTCGGGAGTCGCGAGGCCGAACCTTTCGCTTTCGGTTAGAGATGTTCACGGGCTAGATGAAAAAATTCGCGCCTTCGTTGGCTATCGCCATCAGTCGCCGGGACCGGCGATCATTTATTTTTCGCTGATCGGAACGCTCAGAAAATTCGCCGACGAAATTTCTCGGCTAGGAATTCCGCATCTCACCTATCACGGGCAGATGAACGATCGAGATCGCAAACGCTCTCAAGAAGCGTTTTTAATATCGGGTGTCGGTGAAGTCGACGGATCAGACGTTATTCTTGCGACGCCTGCGTTTGGTCTCGGGATCGATAAGCCAAATATTCGGTTGGTGATGCACGCCGAAATTCCGGGTTCGATCGAGGCCTATTATCAAGAGGTGGGGCGAGCGGGACGAGACTCATTGGAGTCCACGTGCGTGGCGCTGTCAGACGATGACGACGTTTCTATTCAGAACGACTTTATGAATTGGGCCAATCCCGATCCAGGGTTCGTGAGGGCAGTTTACAATCTCATTGATCGAAATTTAGTTCGCGCGCGCCAAGAAGGTTTCGATTACTTGCGCACGCAGATGAACTTTTATAATCGGCGCGATTTTCGCGTCGAGACGGCGGTCAATCAGCTTGAGCGTTGGGGCTCGCTCGAAGGTCGCCAGCCGCGAGATTGGAAACCCGTGCAGAGTCCACCCGACGAGTATCTCGATCAGAAGCTTTTTGATCTTCGTTTGCGCGGACAAAAGCAAAAGCTTTTTCAAATGGTGGAATTTACGAAGATGGCTGAGGGGTGTCGCATGGTTGCGGTGGCCGCCTACTTTGGGTTCTTAAGTGCCGTGCCTTGTGGAAAATGCGATCTCTGCATGACGCAAGCTGGAGCGAGCCGGTGATTGGGGCCCGACGCGAAACGATTTCATTTCCTGATCCGCGAACGGCAGGTGATGACGGGCTTCTTTGCGTCGGGGGAGATCTGCGGGTCGAAACATTAGTCAGCGCGTATTCGCTGGGAATTTTCCCTTGGCCGCAAGAAGGTTTGCCGCTGTTGTGGTTTTCGCCCGAACGTAGGGGCATTTTAGATTTTGCCGACGTTCATTGGCCGCGGCGTTTTCTACAAGAAGTGAAGAAGTTGCCGTTTCAAATTACGTTCAACAAAGCATTTAAAGA
>JAYTHQ010000175.1:0-1329 GCA_043732445.1 Bdellovibrionales bacterium
TGAGTTTTTACGACGCGTCACCGATCACATTCTTGAAATCGAAGCCGGCCAAATGACAAAGTATGCGGGCAATATTGATGATTACTTTGAGCAAAAAGAACTGATGCGCACGCAGCTCGAAAAGCGCGCCATGACCGCTGCGGCTAAGCGCCAAGAGGTTTTAGATTTTGCCGCAAAGTTTGGCGCGAAGGCAACTAAAGCCCGCCAGGTTCAATCGCGCTTAAAGCAACTTGATAAAATGGAAACGATCGAGGTCAAAGCGGTTCCGCTCTTGGCAAAGATTCGTTTGCCTGATTCTGGGCGATCGCCAAAACAGCTGATGCGCCTTGAGCACGTGAATCTTGGCTACGGCGAAAAAACGATTTTACGCGAAATAGATTTTGTCCTCGAGAAGGGCGATCACCTCGGAGTCGTCGGCCATAACGGCGCGGGCAAGTCGACTTTTTTGAAGGCTTTGTCGGGCGAGTTGAGGCCGCTGATTGGCGACCTCACAAAAGGCACCGACGTCGAGATTTCCTATTTCTCGCAGCATGTCGCCGATCGTCTTGATCCGAGCGACACTGTTTTTGACGCGATGTCGGCGGAGGCTCCACGCGAAACGAAACGCCAGGAAATTCTTGATCTTGCCGGCTCGCTTTTGTTTGGGGGCGACGACATCAATAAGAAATTACGCGTCCTCTCTGGTGGTGAAAAAAGCCGAGTGGCTTTGGGGCGCATGCTTTTGAAACGTTCAAGTTTGTTGCTTCTCGATGAGCCGACGAACCATCTCGATTTTCACACCGTCGAAGCGCTCACGCAGGCCCTTGCCGGCTACTCGGGCGCCTTCGTTGTTGTTTCGCATGACCGTGGTTTCGTTGGCCGCACGGCTTCAAAGATTTTGGAAATTCACGATGGCCGCGCCGATTTTTATCCTGGTACTTACGATGAATATGTTTGGTCCGTACAAAAGGGCGCACTTTCTAATCGCTCCGATCAGGCGCGCCCCAGCTCGAAGCTTCCGTCTGAAAAAGTACTCGCGGCTGCTCCGAGCAGTCTGGTTTCTTCGCGCGCACCTGACTGGGGCGCCGCGGGCGAGAGAGTGAATTATAAGGAACGCAAAAAAGCGCTCGATCGAGAGCTACGCTTTTGCGCAAAAGAAACCCTTCGCCTCGATCAGCAGATGATCGTTCTCAGGGAAAAGGCGCTGGGTCTCACGGCCGAGCTAATGAGCGTCTCGGGCGCTCATGCCTCGGCAAAAGCGAAGGAGCTCGGCGGGGTCCAGGCCGAAATGGAGAAGGCCGAAGGCGATTATCTTGCGATTCTCGAGCGCCACGAAGTCGCTCAAAACGA
>JAYTHQ010000176.1:0-4730 GCA_043732445.1 Bdellovibrionales bacterium
CGGCTATCGCCAGAATCAAGATGCAAAAAATGGCTAAAAAGCAGCTTAGATCGCGTAAATCAGTCGTAAAGAATTTAAAAACTAAAAGACCGAAAGCCGATGCCAGCGAAATGGGATCGCTAGAAAAGTTTCGAAGAATGGCAACGGTCATTCAGGATTCTAACGACGCGATCACGTTTCAGGATCTCGACGGCAATATCTTGGCCTGGAATCGAGGAGCCGAGCAGATCTACGGTTACTCCGAGGCCGAAGCGTTGCGGATGAATATCGTCGATACCGTTCCGACGGAATATCAAAAAGAAGCACGCGAGTTTCTCGCTTCGCTCAAACGGGGCGAATTGGTTTCGACGTTAGAGACCAAGCGAAAAACAAAAGATGGTCGCATCGTCGACGTTTGGCTCACAAACACCAAGCTAACCGACGACAAAGGAAACTTGACGGGCATCGCGACGACCGAGCGCGATATCTCCGAACGAAAGCAGTCAGAAGCTTCGCTTCGAGAAAAGTTCCGAGAGCTCGACTATCTTCGCGAAGGTCAAATCGCGCTTTCTGAAAGAATGCGCGGCGAGCAAATTATCTCTCGATTAGGCCAAAGTATTCTCAGCCACTTGGTGCCATTTACGAACGCTCAAGTCGGCGCGTTCTACATCGTCTCTGATGATGAAAAAATTCAAATGGTGAGTGGCTACGCGCTAACAAAAACCGGGGCGCCCCATCCGTTTATCGAGTTTGGCGAGGGCTTAATCGGTCAAGCGGCCATCGAAAAGAAGCCTCTGTTAATCGAGGATGTTCCAGCAAGCTACTTCAATAAGATTGGCAGCGCTCTTGGCGCGATGGTGCCCCGGTCTCTTTTGATTTGCCCCATCCTTTACGAGAATCAAGTGATCGGAGTCATTGAGCTTGGTTCGCTACACTCGTTTACTGAGCATCAGCGGGTGTTCTTAAGCCACGTCTCCGAGAACATCGGCATCGCGATCAACACCTCAGACGTTCGTAAAAAAGTTCAAAAGCAGAACGAAGCGTTAAATAAAGCTCAGGTTCTGCTTGAAGAAAAAGCGACTGAAGTTCAGAGAGCCAGCCAATACAAGACGGAGTTTTTAGCAAACATGTCGCACGAGTTGCGAACACCTTTGAATAGTTCGCTCATTCTCGCGAAGCTTTTGATGGACAATTCAAAAGAAAATCTCACTGAAGAGCAGACCCAGTATGCGGCGTCGATCTACTCCTCGAGTAAAGATCTTCTAAATCTCATCAACGATATTTTGGATCTCTCAAAAGTCGAAGCCGGCAAGCTCGATATCCGGATCGAAAAAGTCATGTTTAAGGATGTGATTGAAAGTCTGAAGCAAACGTTTCAGACGGGTGCCCACGAGCGAAATCTGGTTTTTGAAGTTCAGCAAGAAAAAGACATGGCGACGTTTTTCCAGACAGATCGTCAGCGCCTTGATCAAATTCTTAAGAACCTGATTTCCAATGCGCTGAAGTTTACCCAAGTGGGTTCCGTGAAGGTGCGCCTTTCGACGTCGCCTTTAGGGCAGATTGTTTTCGAGGTGAGCGATTCGGGAATCGGAATTCCAAAAGAACAGCAGGCGATTATTTTTGAAGCGTTTCGTCAAGCCGACGGCACAACAAACCGCAAGTACGGGGGCACAGGCCTCGGATTATCGATTTCGCGCGATCTCGCGAAACTCTTGAAAGGGAGCATCGAAGTCGAGAGTTCAGTTGGAAAGGGCAGCCGATTTACGCTGATTCTTCCGGCGATTTTGTCAGACGCGCAAGAGGTTCAACCAACTGTCGAGCCAGTCGTTCTGCAGAAAACCGTCGCCTACAAGGCCGTCGAGATGGCCCCGAGCCAAGTTTTCGAAGACGATCGCCATGACATCAACCTCCTCGATCGCAAACTGCTGATCGTCGAAGACGATGCAAAGTTTGCTAGAATCCTTCAAGGAATTGGCCGCGAGCGAAATTTCAAGTGCATCGTCGCCCAAACGGCTGACGAAGGAGTGGAATTTGCGGAGGAGCATCTGCCAGATGCGGTTTTTCTCGACATTAAGCTGCCCGATCACCTTGGGCTCACCGTTCTTGATCGTCTCAAAAAAAATGCAAAGACCCGTCACGTGCCGGTGATCGCGATGTCGTCTGATGACTTTATGGCGCCGTCATTGCGCATGGGGGCTCTCAGCTATCTGCAAAAGCCCGTTCGAAGCGAAGACATTGTTGCCGCGTTCGTCTCGCTTGAAAACAAGATCGCTCAGGTGACAGATAAGATTTTGATCGTCGAAAAAGACGACGCGCGGATGAAAGCGTTGTCGGCTCTTTTTGACGACAAAGACATTGAAGTTCTAACGGCCTCCGACGCAAATAGTGCAAAGGCAATTCTCGCCAAAGGATCTATTGATTGCGTGATATTAGGACTTGGGGCCACAGATCTCACCGAAATTCAGATCATCGATAAGTTACAAGAGTCGAGACTCCCAATTCCAACGATCATTTTATTTCAAGAAACGCCCTCGACGATCGCGCAGAAAGAAGCTCTCCGGCTTATTTCAAAATCGCTGTTGATCAAAGAGGCGCGCTCGCATGAAGCTTTATTTGACGAAGTCGCGATGGCGCTTCACCGGGTCGAAGCAGACATGTCCGTGAAACAAAAATCGATGATCAAAACGGTGCGTAGTCGCGATCAAATTTTTGAAGGCCGAAAAATTCTCCTGGTCGACGACGATATCCGAAACATTTTTGCGATGACGAGCGCACTTGAAGAAAAGGGCGCGACGATTTTTGTCGGTCGAAACGGGCAAGAGGCTCTCGACAAACTCGATCAGGACCCGGCCATCGATTTAGTATTGATGGATATCATGATGCCAGAAATGGACGGCTACGAAGCGACTCGCCGAATCCGCAAGCAAAAGCGATTTGAGCACTTGCCGATTATTGCGGTCACCGCAAAGGCCATGGCCGATGATCAGGGGCGCTGTCTCGAGGCCGGTACAAACGATTACCTTTCAAAGCCCGTTGATCTCGAGAAGCTGCAATCGCTCATTCGTGTTTGGATTACGCAATGAGCGGAGCGCCTTTGGTTGACGGTTGTCAGCCACCAAAATTCGAGATTTTGATTGTCGATGATCTTCACGACAATCTTCTCGCGCTCAACGGCATTCTCGAAAGAGACGATCTTAATATTCGTAAAGCCCTCTCTGGAAAAGACGCGCTCGAGCTGATGATGAAACACGAGTTCTGTCTCGCGATTCTCGATGTAAAAATGCCCGGCATGAGCGGCTTTGAGCTGGCGGAACTGATGCGGGGAACAAAAAAGACGAGAAATATTCCGATCATTTTTGTGACCGCGACCGCGACCGAACAAAATTTTTCGTTTAAAGGTTATGAGAGTGGGGCCGTCGACTTTTTGCTAAAGCCACTCGACGTTCACGCGGTGAAAAGTAAGGTCAATATTTTCATTGAGCTTCATCGGCAACAATATGAATTGGCCCAGCAGCTTTTAACGATCACCCATCTCTTAAGCGATCTTCATTCAGCTAAGACTGAGGCCGAACGTGCAAATGCGTCGAAGACCGAGTTCTTGGCTCACATGTCTCATGAGATCCGTACGCCGATCGGTGCGATCCTCGGTTTTTCCGAATTGATGAAGGCGCCGACAAACACGATTGAAGAAAATAGTTTCTATACGAAGGTGATCGAGCGAAATTCTCATCAGCTCCTCCGACTCATCGATGACATCCTCGATCTATCAAAGGTCGAAGCCGGTCGCATCTCGATTGAACATATCGAGTTCTCGCTGACAGACTTGCTCCTAGATCTCAACTCCGCGGTTTCGCTCCGTGCCCGCGCAAAGAAAATCGAGTTTCGCCTCAAAGTCGTCGGCCAGATTCCAAGTCACGTCAGTTCGGACCCTCATCGACTGAGGCAAATTCTTGATAACGTAGTCGGTAACGCCATCAAATTTACCGATCACGGATCTGTTGAGCTTCGCGTTTCGTACGGAGGTTCAAAGTTGAAGTTCGAATTTGAAGATACCGGTCTTGGAATTACTAAAGATCAAGCCGCCAAACTCTTTCAGCCGTTTGCTCAGGCCGATATGTCGATCACTCGCAAATATGGCGGCACGGGCCTGGGCCTCGTGCTTTCTCGAAAATTGGCCGAGACGTTGGGCGGTCGACTCGATCTCAGTTCGAGCGGCGACGGTCCCGGCAGCACCTTCGTGGTCGAAATTAAAGCCGATAGGTCTTCATCGGCGGTCATGGTCGGTCCTGAAGCGATCGGTCTTAGAGCCTCCCCGAGCGTCGTCCGAAAAGAGAGTCATTCGCTGACAGGCCTCGAAGTTCTTTTGATCGAAGACTCTCCCGACAACCAAATTCTCATCACGACCTATCTGAAGAAAGAAGGTGCGCGTGTCACCTGCGCCTCAGACGGAGCGTCTGGTGTGAACCTCGCTCTCACCGGGGTTTTTGGTATCGTATTGATGGATATACAGATGCCGATCCTTGATGGCCATCAGGCAACTCAGCGGCTTCGTCAGACAGGTTACGTGAAGCCTATTGTTGCTCTAACCGCCCATGCGATGAACGAAGAGTACGATAAGTGTATCGCTTCAGGTTTTACCGATTTCCTGACAAAACCAATTCAGCGCGATCTTCTGATCAGCACGCTCGCAAAACTGAGTTCGGCGCCGACGGCCACAATAAGGCTTTAAATCAAAAAAGTTTGAGCCCAAA
>JAYTHQ010000177.1:0-4725 GCA_043732445.1 Bdellovibrionales bacterium
GCGGATTTAGCGCAAGCCCTTCGTTCAAAACATGTCGGCGGCGCTGCCGTCGACGTCTTTCCTGACGAACCCGCGAGCAATAAAGAAAAATTTAAATCCGAGCTGCAAGGTTTACCGAACGTCATTTTGACTCCGCACATCGGCGGCAGCACGCTCGAGGCCCAGGAAGCGATTGGGTTTGAGGTTTCGCAAAGTTTTTTAAACTTTTTGAGATCCGGCAGTACTCGCGGCGCGGTGAATTTTCCGAATGTTGACCTGCCGGTCTTGCACGAGGGTTCGCACCGGATTGTGAATGTTCATCGAAACGTACCGGGCGTTTTAAAAGAGATTAACGGGATCGTCTCGGAGATCGGCGCAAACATCGAAGCGCAGTCGCTTTCGACAGATCAGAATATCGGTTACCTTGTCATGGATCTGAAGCAAGGCGAAGCGAAAACTGTCGCCGCCCGGATTGAAAAACTCGAGACGTCAATTAAGACGCGCGTCTTATTTTAATTTGCAGCGAGAACCCAGGTTTCAGTCAAAAATCTTTCCCGGATTCATAATGTGATCGGGATCGAAGACGGTTTTAATTCCTCTCATCAAAGCGATTTCCTCTTTTGAGCGAGAGAATTGAAGAAACGGCTTTTTGACGAGGCCAACGCCATGTTCGGCCGAAATTGAGCCGCCGAGCTTGTGAATGACGGTGAAAAGAAGATCGTTCACCTGTAAGCAGCGCTCGAGAAATTTCTCGCGAGAGAGTTCGGCGGGCTTCAAAATATTTATGTGCATATTGCCGTCGCCGATGTGACCAAACCAGACGACTTCAAAATCGGGGTACTGGCTTTTTAAGACAGCATCGGTTTCTTTCAAGAACTCTGGCACCTTCGAGATCGTAACCGAGACATCATTTTTGTAAGGTTGGTAGGAAGCGGTGGCCTCAGAGATATCTTCGCGAAGGCGCCAGAACTCGCGCGCCTGGAGCTCCGATTGTGCAATGGCGCCGTCTGTGGCCCAGCCTTCTTCGACGCATTTTTCAAACGTCGCCAGCATCTGTTCTTGAACATTCGCATCGAGATTCTCGACTTCAACGATTAAATAGTGGGGCGAAGGTGTGCTGATCGGATTCGGAAGGTGCGCGTGCGCTTGCACGACCCTCAGTGCAATATCCGAGAAATATTCGAAGGCCGTGAGCGGTACTGATTTTCTAAACTCTGCGAAAACCTTCATGATCGAATCAAGATCGGGTACTGCTAACAGTAGAACGCTGAGCGGTTTTGGCGGCATCGCTAGGCGGATGGTGGCCTCGACCACAAAACCAAGCGTTCCTTCTGAGCCGATCATTAAATGCCGAAAATCGAAGCCGGTCGCGTTTTTAATCAGATCGTCACCGACTTCTATCAGTTCGCCCGCGCCGGTGACGACTTTCAACCCCGCAACCCAGTCGCGCGTGAGGCCGTAACGAAGAACTTTGATCCCGCCGGCATTTGTCGCGATGTTACCGCCGATTTGCGACGAGCCCACCGCCGCAAAGTCGACCGGATAATAAAAACCTTTTTCCTCTGCAAATTGCTGAAGAGCTTCTGTAATGAGACCCGGCTGAACGCGAACCGTGCGGTCAATTTCGTTGAGTTCAAGAATCTTGTTCATCTTCTCGAAGCTAACAACGAGTTCACCCTTTGTTGCGCACGCTCCGCCGCTAAGGCCGGTACGTCCTCCTGAAGGAACCAACGCAATTTTATTTTGTCGCGCCCATTTTACGATCGAGATCACTTCATCGACAGATTCAGGAAACGCGACGCCGCCCGCATTAATATCAAAGTGCTTTGTCCAATCACGGCCGTAGGTCTCAAGAATTTGCGGATCCGTCGAGACATGGTCTGTGCCGATTTTTTTCCGGAGGTCTTCGAGTGCTTGTGTTTCCATTCCTAAAGACTAAGGAATCTGCTTAAGGACGTCCAGCCGCTTCGACCAACTTTACGAGGAGTTGAAAATCAGGTTCATCGTCGAGGATCAGGGCCGAACCCTGGACGCGCGCGTCACGCATGCGGCTCAACAGAGTCAGCGAAAGTGGAACTGCTTGCGGTAGTGATTTCGCGTCGGTCATGCAGATGCGCTCTAAGATCTCGCCGAGCTGCGTGAACTCCGGCAATCCATACGTGCGGCCGGTGCCTTTGAGTTTGTGGTACTCGGTCTCAAGCTTCTCAAGATCTTTCAACTGCCAAAGCGTGCCGATGTTCGTAATTTTGTCGGGCATTGAGGCGAGATACGATTTTTGAAGTCCGGCGAGAATTTCCTGAAGACTGCTCACGCGGCCACCTCGCGTTGATCGCGCCATTTTGGAAGCGTAAACCAAAATGTACTTCCTTCGCCGATTCGGCTTTCGACGCCGATATCTCCGCCGTGCTCTTCGACGAGGGCCTTTGCGATCGCGAGCCCGAGGCCCGTGCCCTTGACGACCGGATTTTCGGGATTCGATCCTTGGCGGAATTTCTGGAAGATCAATTCTTGATCAGCTTGCGCGATCCCGGGCCCTTGATCACGAATGTTGACGAGAAGATGGCCTTCTTTCGAGCGGCCGGTGATCACGCGCACAGTTGAACCGCGCGGGCTAAACTTGATGGCGTTGGAAACGAGATTCGTAATCACCTGCTGAATGCGGTCGCGGTCCATGAAGACTTCGACACTAGGCGTACGGTCGTATGTCATCTCGACGCCTGCACCGTGCGCGAAACCGACAAGCCCTGCCGTCGACGTTTTTAACGTTTCTTCCCACGTACACCATTCGTTCACGAGCGGTAGGCGGCGCGCTTCAATCTTAGCAAGATCAAGAAGGTCGTTGATCAAACGAATCAAACGGTCGGTTTCGATCTCGGCGATTTTTATCAATTTCAGCGGCGCCTCGTCCAAGGGGCCCATGACGCCGGCACGCAACAGGCTCAGTGATCCTTTGATTGAAGTCATTGGCGTTCGAAGCTCGTGACTTGCGATGGATAGAAACTCGGACTTTGCCTGATCGAGATGCTTGAGCTCGTCCATCGTGTTGATGACTTGCTGAGCGAGCGAGTTGAACGTGCGCTGAAGATCACCGAGTTCGTTAGGATCTGGCTGCGAGAATTGAAATGAATATCGATCGGCCAAGAAGTCCATCATCCGTCGAGAGAGTCGATCAATCCCTTTGAAGACGCTGGAACTGACTGTTAATAAAACAATCAGCAAGCCGCAAAGCGGAACAAATGCGGTCAGAATTCCGAAGAGCGTGAACGTTTCGCGGACCTTATCAGATTGAATTGCGGAAGTTTTGCGAAGCTCGCGTTCGTTTCGGACAAAAAGATCAACGCGCGACTGCAAGAGTTTCGAATCGCGGGAACTGTAAGCCTGAATCACATCGCTAAAGAGTGCCTGTCGCGATTTTTCTTCGAGGGCCGCGCGGCGAACCTGCAAGCGCTTGAGCGTTTGGGCTTCGAAAGGTACTTCCTGAAGTGCGACCGCGACCGAACGAAGTTCAAGACTTTGTTCGTACTGAGCCTGTAGCGCAAAGAACTCGTGGCTGCTGGCGTACGTCGTATACGCGCACCAACCCATTGCCGTTAGCGCACAAAAGCTAATTAAATTAATGCGGGCCCGAAGATTCATCATGATTTCGGACCTGACTTTAAGTGCAACATAATTTCATCGATGCGGGCGCAGATTTGCGTCGGCTCAAAAGGCTTTGCGATGTAGCCTGCGCCAACCTGCTGGTAAGCAGGTTCGTCGGACTTCGCGGTGAGAAAAATCATCGGGGTCATGAGGCCTGAGGCACGTAACTCTTGAGCGACGATGAGCCCGCTTTTCTTAGGCATCATGCCGTCCAATAAAATTAAATCGTAAGTCGCGGCGAGGGCTTTCTCGACGGCGACGGCGCCGTCTTCGGCCACGACGACCTGGTGGCCGCCGATTTTCTCTAGGCAGATCTGCATAATGACCGCGACGTGATGATCGTCTTCAGCAAGCAAGATTTTCATACGGCTTGGCGACCCTTTTTTATCGGCTGTTGAGTTTGGGTCCACGCGCGAAGTTTTTTTGCATCTGATTCGTTGAGGTCAACGAAGGTCAGGCGAGTTTCCCAGTCGCCATCTTTTTTCTGGCTAACAAAAACACGAGTCAGCGGATTCGCGATTCCAATCCGGCGAAAGATTGCGGAATCGAGCGGCAGGAGAGTTCCGCTCCGAAATTGGTACGGCGATTTGATCGTGATGCCGAGTTCGGTGACCGACGAGATCTCAATCGTCATTTGCACTTGGCCAGCCATCGAGAAATCAACCGACGGAAGCGGCGAAAAAATGTGATTTTTTTCGAGAACGGCCTCGATTTTTGCCACGAAAAGCTCGGGGTCGATCGGTTTCACGATATAGGCCTCGACGCCCTCTCGGCGTGCAGCTTCAACATCGCGCTTTTCTCGGCGACCAGTTAACATCACGCTCGTGAGCGTGGGCCACTTCGCTTCGAGACGAATCATTTTCAAAAGATCAAACCCGGTATGGGTGGGCATGTTGACGTCGGTGATGAGCAGGTCGAATTCGAATTCGCGAAGAGCTCGGAGCGCGTTGATTGCGCCGTCGGCCGTGTGTACTTCGTGAGCGCCCGTTTGCGTTAGCAATGCCCGGCCAAGTTCGCGAATATCGAAATCGTCATCAACCAATAAAATACGCGCCATTATAAGATAACATCGGAATTTCGCGAGGTTCTCTGAAGAGAGAAGAGAGC
>JAYTHQ010000178.1:0-4693 GCA_043732445.1 Bdellovibrionales bacterium
AGCGCGCAGGGAGCGTAATTTTATTTCGAAGCTCATCGGCGGCTGCGTAAATCGAATTCTTTCTGCCCGCATCCATCTTCTCTACGGCTCGTGCCATCATCGAAAGTCGCGGATTCTTAGAAAAGAAAGCCACATGTTTTTCAATAAATCCCCAGTACAATCCGTCAACCGCTTCACACCAGTCGGCTTTTTTGAAGCCACCCATTTTTCGGTAATAGTTCGAACCACAAATGTAAGGTTTCGTGGCAAAAATGCCGCCATCACTAAAGATCGCCATACCGTAGACATTGGGCCCCATCACCCAATCAGATGAGTCCAAGAACATTTCCATAAACCAACGGTGCGCTTCTTTCGGTTCAATCTCGAGCAGGAGCATGAGATTGCCGACGACCATCAGTCGTTCAATATGATGCGCGTAGCTCAGTCGATTCGCTTTGTCGATCACTTGATCGAGTGGAACAACGCCGGTCGTCGCTGTGTACCAGTGTGAAGTCAGTCGTCGTTCGTGCTGCCAAAAATTCGTGTTTTCTTGCTTTTCGTTAAAGTTCTGATAAATGCCTCGAACGAATTCACGCCAGCCGATCACTTGCCGAACAAATCCTTCGATCGAAGCGATCGGTAACTTTCGCTTTTGCGCCGCGCGAATCACGCTGCGCACGACCTCATCAGGCGTCAGTAAACCAGTATTTAAAAATGGCGTCAGTGCCGAATGAAAAACAAAATCTGAACGATCTGTTAAGGCGTCTTCGTAGGGGCCAAAATTTTCTAGGCGCTTTTCGACAAAGTCGTCGAGCCATTCGTGGGCTCCCGCTCGGTCGATCGGGAACCAGATTGTCTTGAGTTCGCCTGGGTGGTCAGCGAAGTGCGTTTCGCATGTTTTTCGCACTGTTTCGATGAGCCGAGTTTCAACAGCGAATTTATCGAGTTTGCTTTTCTTGGGCTCCGGAGGCTCGACGGTTTTTGGCAACGGTTTTCGATTGAGCTCGTCGAAGCTCCATTGCCCGCCGATTGGCTCGCCCTCTTTATCGACTAAAATCTTGAAGCGCTTTCGTTGAGCCTCATAAAAAGTCTTTAGAAAGGGCTTCTTGCCTTTTCGAAGGTACGCGGTGAACTCGTCTCGGCTGGTCAGGAACATCGGACTCGGAAGAACCTCGACTTCGATACCGGTCGATTTCAACGCCGCCATCAGGCGGACTTCAAAAAACTTATCTTCGATTTCGTAGATGAAAAGCTTTTGAATCTCGTTCTTTTTTAGCCACGCTTTTAGGTGTGTTTCGTAGGGTTTCTGACTCGTTTTTAATTCTTCGTAAGTCACGTCGAAGTCATGTGATCGGAGCTCTTGGGCGTAGCTGCGCATCGCTGCAAGAAATAAAAAGATCTTCAATTTATGAAATTTGAAGTACGTGCAGAGCTCGTAGTCCTCGCGCATAAAAACTAAATCTATTTTTTGCGAGGCGATTTTTTTTGGATCAAAAAGTTGGTTACCGAGAACTAGGAGGCCTGTTTTCATTTTAATTTTGCCCTAAAAATTCAAGTGCCGCCCGGCGCCCGCGAGCCATCGCGCCTTGTTGCGACGGGGTGTCGGTATCGGTGCGATTCAAATAAAGCGGAAACGGGCGCTGGATTTCATCGGCGCGCAGCAGGCTCCAGCTTTTGACCGTCGGCCCATAAATGTCGGTCGCTTCTAAAATAATCTTCTCCAGATTTAGGTCGACGCGTTTACCAATGACGTTCACGCAAATCAGCGCGTCGCCTCGGAGCGCGTAATCAGGGCTCACGTTTGATAAAACAGCCACGTGGTTGATCAGCTGCTTCCTAGCTTGCGCCCTCGAGTTCAGGCTTAGCCACGCGCCTTCAAAGGGCGCTTCAGCGGACCTGAACCAGAACGACGTGACATAACCGAAGGGCCCTTGATTTTCGGAATTCGTATCGCCCTTGGTAGCTGTCAGCACAGCTCGGGCTTTTATTTTTTGCCCAGATTCTAATTCGACGGTCGTGTCTTTGATCTCGCGAACTTGCGTTGAGAGGCGTATTTCGGTGCGTGTTAACTTTTGGGCTAAAAGTTTCGGGAGCTCGCCGATCCCCAATCTTGGGACGGCGACGGGTGCGGCCGCAAACATGCGTGTGAGGTAGCGAAAATAGCCGGCCGAAGTTGCAAGATCACGTTCCAGAAAGATTCCCGAAAAAAATGGCGCCCAAAACACGCCGATCATTTTCTCACTAAAGCCATACGCACGAAGATAATCGAGCGTCGAGCCATTTGCGCTTGAAAGCAGGAGTTCTGCAGCACCTTGCTGAACCTCATTTTGCAACTTCATCACTAGTATTTTATCGTGCATGCTCGCGTACGAGCCGAGGGTGGTGGCGAGGACGTGCGCCGGGTGGTGACGCGGATTTGCCATCACGAGCGGTCCTTCATCCATTTCCAGCCGGGCGCCCGAATTAAAATACTTGAGATCCAGATCAGAACTGAGGGTTTCGTATTTTTGTAGCTCAGGGTAAGCGGGCAGAAGAACGTGGAAACCACGATCGACCCGGTAAGCGTCGTCGATCATTGAGGTTTCAAGTTTACCTCCAACATGGGCTGATTTATCAACGATGATTGCGCTTTCGCCCGCAGCTTCGAGCTCTAGCGCTGCGGCTAATCCCGAGAGACCTGCTCCCACGATAACTATCGGATCAGACATTGAACGGACTCCGTTTTGTTACGTGGGCGGGACTCATTGGCATAACGGCTTAGTTATAAGCGATCACGCAGCCTTGCGCATGTTTTCAGCGAGCTCGGCTTCACTTTTCACGTTTTCTCAAACAATACGGCTGGCGCGGCAACGATGGGTTGGGTAGAAGCTTCGTAGCTTGAGCCTTGGGGGAACGATGGCTTCTAAATCCTTAGTCATGTTGCTGATTTCTATTTTATCCGCTTTAACTCTATTTGCCGATTCAAGGGCCAGCGCTTCGCCGTCGCAACCGGTGCCGGCAGCGTTACCACCGATTTTAGATGAAACCGCGATCAAAGACGGTCTCGACGGGCGCGCGAGTGCAGATCCGTGCACGGATTTTTATCAGTTTGCCTGCGGAGCTTGGCTTGATAAAACCGTCATTCCCAATGATAAGTCGGGCGTCAGCCGCCAGGTGACGGTTGCAAGCGATAACACAGATATTATCCTAAATGGGATTCTCTCGAAATATGCTCAAGGCGATTTCACGACTTCGTCGAGAGACCAGAGAAAACTCGCTGATGTTTACTCGAGCTGCCTGGTGGTGGATCAGCAAACGCATCGGTCACTCCGGTTTATAAAAAATCAAGCTGCAAAAATTCAGGCTGCTCGCACGGCCAAGGCACGCGCCGAAGTTGCGGCAAAACTGAACCTATTCGGGGTCTCACTCTTTTTCGGGTTCGGGTCGACGCAAGATTTAAATGACTCCACAAAAGTGATCGCCGATATCGCTCAAGGCGGAATGTCATTTACCGCCCGTGACTACTATTTCAATCAAGACGCAAAGTCTGTCGAGATTCGCCAGAAATTCGTCGATCACGTCGCGAAAATATTTGGTCTCCTCGGCTCAACACCTAAAAATGCGCTGACGATGGCCGTGTCAGTTTTAAAAACCGAAACAGCACTCGCGACGTCGGCCTATTCGCTCGAGGATAGCTATGATCCTTCAAAAACGAATCACCCAATGACGCCCCAAGCTCTTGGGTCGCTCACGCCACTTTTTGATTTCAAGACCTACTTTAAGGCCCTCAGCCAAGCCTCTCTAACGAACGTAAATGTCGATGAACCAGAATATCTGATCGGCCTCAACGCCGTCCTTCAGAAAACACCTGCAGCAGATCTCGCGAATTACATGATCTTCCGCCTGGCAGATTCGATGTCGTCGAAAATGGGCGGCGCCTTCGAGAAGGAGTCGTTCGCTTTCTGGAGTGCCTACATGAATGGCGCAAAACAACCTCTTCCTCGCTGGAAGGCGTGCACGAACTTCGTGCAGAATTTTATGGGCTATGCGCTCGCGGAGGCCTACGTAAAAACTTTCGACGGGGCTGAAATCAAAGTTCGCACAGAAGCGATGATCTCAAACATCAAGCAAACTTTTATCGATGATCTCGATCAACTGACTCATGGACCTGAGGCCTGGATCGATGATGCGACGTTAAAAGGAGCGGTTGAGAAAGTCGATGCGATCAATCAGAAAGTCGGCGCTCCGACAAAATTTCGCGATTACTCGTTGGTTAAAACGACAGGCGCCAATCTGCTCGAGAACTCGCTCCGGCTAAATATTTTTGAATCGCAGCGAAGTCTCTCGAAAATTGGCCGCCCGGTCGATAAGACCGAGTGGGGCATGATGCCCTGGGAAATCAACGCTTACTATGACCGCTCAAACAACGAGTTTGTCTTTCCGTTCGGTATTTTGAGCCCGCCTTCGCTCGATTTTACGGCAAGCGACGGCGCCAACTACGGTGCCTTTGGCGGCGGAACAATTGGTCACGAACTCACGCACGGCTTTGATAACAACGGCAGCAAGTACGATTCGCACGGAAACCTTCGTAATTGGTGGACGCCGTCGACGATTCAGAAGTTTAAAGACAAGTCTCAGTGCTACGTCGACCAAGCGAATGCTTACAAGGTTCAACAGGTTGACTTAAACGTCGAAGGTTTACAAACACTCGAAGAAAATTTGGCAGATCAAGGTG
>JAYTHQ010000179.1:0-4684 GCA_043732445.1 Bdellovibrionales bacterium
AGCACTGAGCTCAGCTCCTTCGTCATCGCTACTTGTCCGCGCTTACGGAAGTCTTCACGCCGCGTCTGCGTCGCCTCTTCCGTTCTCTCTTCGCCGTCGTCTGCCACGCAGCAAGTCCTTCCTAGACTTTACATTGCCTTCATGAATCGGAAAACCATTTCCGTGAAGGTCAACATCTGGTGGTCGAGTTCCATCAACAGCGCTGGCAAAGCCACGATCATAACAACCATTGCCGTCATGAAGTTGACGGCTTGGCCGGTGACCAACACGTTGATCTGCGGGATCGCACGTCCGATAATTCCCATGGCCGCGTTCATAAAGAAGATGGCGACCATGACCGGTGCTGAGATCTTGATTCCTGCCTCGACCACCGACTGCAGAATCAAACCGCTATCTTTAAAGACAGCAATGTCGATGCCAGCGGTCAGCGGAACGGCGTCGAAACTTTGCGCGAGTCCAGTCAGGAAGTAATGATGACCGTTGAGTCCCAAGAAAAGCAGTGTCGCAATCGACACATAGAAGGTTTCAACCGTGGTTGTTGTTGCGCCCATTGTAGGGTTGAAAAGCTGGGCGTTTGCTAAGCCCGCACTTGTCGCGATCAAGTTGCCGCCGCAGGCGACGGCAAAGAAGAAGAGTCGTGTCAAAAACCCGATGCAAACACCGACCAGCGCTTCTTTCACCGCCAGCCAAAGAATTTCGGACCCTAGACCTTGCGCCACGAGTTCTTTGTGCGGAATGACCGGAAAGAGAACCAACGCGATCGAAACCGCGAAAAGAATTTTCAGTGGCTGGGGCACGTTGTAAACGCTGAAAACGGGCCACGTGACGATAAACGTCGACACGCGGATGAGCACCAAAGCAAAAGCTAAAATTTCGGATTCGTTGAAATTCAGAAATGGAAGCATCTGAATAGCCCCCTCTTACTCGCGAACGAACATCGCCATATTTTCAAAAAGATTGATCGTAAAGTGCGTGAGAACGTCGAGCATCCAGGGCCCGGCGATGACCATCACCACGCCGATCACGATCATCTTTGGAATGAAAGTGAGCGTCTGTTCGTTAATCTGCGTAATCGCTTGCAGGATACTCACCACGAGGCCTGTTACGAGCGCCGCACCCAAAAGTGGCGCCGACAACATCGCGGTCGTGCGGAGCGTGTCCTGGCCCAATTTCATAATCAATTCTTCTGTCATGTTCGTTAACTCCGCCCTTCGGGCTACGGGAGTTTGCAGCAAGTGCTCACTCGATTTTTCGCTAACTCCAACTTTTCCTTTATCAGCCGAAACTTTGGACCATTGAGCCCACGATCAAGCTCCAGCCGTCGACGAGAACGAAAAGCATAATTTTAAACGGCAGCGAAATAACAACTGGCGGAAGCATCATCATGCCCATCGCCATCAACACGGCCGAGACGACCATGTCGATTACGAGAAACGGAAGGTAGATGATGAAACCGATTTGAAAAGCTGTCTTCAACTCAGAAATGACAAACGATGGTATGAGAACCATCGTCGGAATATCGGCGCGCGTCTTTGGCGCTCCCATTTTCGAGAGCCGAACAAAGAGTGCTAAGTCCGCATCACGTGTCTGGTTAAACATGAACTTACGCAAAGGAATCAGCGTTTCGTCGACCGCTTTCTCCTGTGAAATCGTACCCGCGAGATAAGGGCGAAGAGCTTTGTTATTGATGTCATCAAATGCTGGGCGCATCACGAAAAATGTCAGAAAAAGCGCAAGCCCAACTAGCAATTGGTTGGGCGGCATTTGCGCCGTGCCGAGCGCCTGACGAAGAAACGAGAGAACGATAATGATGCGGGTGAATCCGGTCATCATGATCAAAATGGCCGGCGCTAGTGTGAGCACCGTCATGATCAAAATAATTTTTACGGCATTAACGACTTCATTCGGATTTTCAGTCGTCTTAAAACCGAGATTGATGCTTGGTAAGGTCACTTGCGCGAAGGCATTTGAAGCGACGAGGAGAAGCGTCGTTGCGCCGAGAAGCGCGAACAGGTGATCCCGATGAGCGCCGATCAACTTCAAAATTCTTTTCAAAAAACTCACGTTAACAAATCCTTTGTCCTCGAGTAGTCGTGATGAAAAATTAGAGGTTGCGCATGTTTTTAAGTCGTGCGGAAACCGTATCGCGAATTTGATCAAGACCACGGAGAGCGATTGGCTCTTCTTCATCAAGTTCTGCGAAATCGCCCATGGCTTGATTGAAGCGCTGCGGACCGGCTTCAGGAATCTCTTCATCAAGAAGCGAGAGTGTTTTTAGCATTGAAATATTTTGGTCGGTGACGCCAATCAACAGCGTTTCGCCTGCGACCTGCACGATCATCAAATTCTTTTTAGGGCCCAAGTGGTGCGAGGTCAGAACTTTAATGCGTGTGTTCTGGCCCTTGGCTGCATTTTTTGCCGCCATGCGCTTTAATCCGTAGGCCGCAGCCCCCAGGGTGATTGCCGCCACGGCCAGCGTCATGATGATTCGGAACAGTGGGCTGCCTTCAGATTTCTTCGGATCTTTTGCGGCAGCTAATACCGGAATCTGATTTTCAGATAATTTGTTGGTATCGAGTTTTTTATCTGCACCCGCCATTGCGATGGGTTGCGTTGACTCAAGGTTGGCGCCAGCAGCTTTATCGTTTGCATCAGTTGCCACCGCGCCCCCCCCGCTCACCGCACCGACTTTTGCTTCTGCCTTGGTGTCGTTGCCGGCGACGAGAGTCGATTGCATTGAATCACTCGCGCCAGATTCGTCTATGACCGACACCGTCTGCGCATCGTCTTTGATCGTTTTTGCGAGAGCGGCGTCGCCCGCCTCGCCGGTCACTTCGAAGGTCACCGCCGAGTTGCTACGCTTTGCGTGAAAGCGGCCCGCCAGTGTCTTCGCGACGATCCCTGGTTTGACGTAGAAGCGAACCCGCACCGTCGAAGCATCGGTCTGAGTGGCGTAAACACTTTTGAAGACCCGGTCTTCAACGCGAATTAATTCTTTTCCGTTATTTAAAAAGGCGCCGCTCACTTCAGCTTGAATGAAGTCCTTCATATACTTGACCTGAACATCAGCGCCGTTCCAAGACGCCGTCGTCTGAACTTCGGCCGTGAACACATCTCCGTCACGAAAAGCACGAACTTTATCGACCGCAACCGGGGTCGCTACGGCAGATTCGGCCATCGCTTCGTTCACTAAGACCGCTAGTAAAAGCGCGATAAACGGTAACGTGCGCAGAATTTGGCGAATTAGTCGTGGGAGTGTCTTGGTCATTGTCTTAAAAATCCTTTTTCAAACTTAAAATTCTAGCGTTATCCATGACGTCGACTCGGTGCCCGAGCTTATTTCAGCTGTTCGACACGTTCGGCTGGCGAAATAATATCCGTCAGACGTACGCCAAACTTTTCGTTTACGACGACGGCCTCACCGCGCGCGACGAGCTTATCGTTGACCAGGACTTCCATCGGTTCACCGGCGAGCTTTGAGAGCTCGATGACCGAACCCTGGCCTAGATTTAACAGATCACTGACCAACATCTTCGTGCGGCCAAGTTCAACTGTGACCCGAAGCGGAATGTCGAGAATCAAATCCAGATTGCGCTCACGCTTTTGCGATTCGCCGTGCGCCTTTGCTTTCGCCTCGTCCGCGCCGTCGACGACGTGATCGAGAATGCTGGCGATATTATTCTTATCGTCTGCCATTTGCCTTACCCCTATTCCTTCACTATTTTTTTAGTCACCTGAACCGCGACCGATCCATGATTGATACCGTAAAATCCTTTATACTTCTTCACGCCTTCGACCTGAACATCGAATTCACCATTCGCGTCTTGATCGAGAGAGATCACATCTCCGGGCTTCATGTTCATGAGCTCCTTGAGCGTAATTTCGGTGTAACCAAGATCGACACGCATATCGACTTCAGTTTCCATTAGTTGTTCTTGGATAATACCGGCCCAAAGCTTTTTGTCGGTTTGATCCGACTCCACCTGAAAGCCGCTCGAAAGCTTTTGTTTGATCGGCTCGATTGTCGAATACGGAATCACGAGCGTGATCGTCCCGTTCGCATTCTCAAGCTCAACGTCGAAAGTTGAAGCGATGACGACGTCTGTTGGCGGCACAATACCGACGAACTGCGGATTCACTTCTGTTCGAACAAAGCTGCAATCAATTTTCTCAACCGAGATCCACGCCTGCTCGAGATCCTCAATCGCCAACTCAACGACTTTCTTTACGATCGAGAGTTCAATTGGGGTAAAGTCTTTGCCTTCGATTTTTGTATATGGACGATCGTCGCCGCCAAAGAAACTATCGACGAGCGCGTAAGCGAGCTTACTTTCGATCACGAGAAGGGCCGAACCGCGAAGTGCATTGAAACGCAGCACGCTCATGCAGGTCGGCATTGGCAGAGTGTTAATGAACTCACCGAATTTTAGAAAATCTGTCGAGGCGTGATTCAACGCCGCGATTTTTCGAAGTGCGCTCGACAACGAAACCCGAAATGAGCGCATGAACTTCTCATAAATGACATCGAGCTGGGGCAGGCGGCCGCGGATAATACGGTCTTGGCTCGTTAAGTCGTAAGTTACGACAACGCGCTCATCACCGCCTGCTGACCTGTCGCCACCTTCGCTCGCGAGTTCGCCCTCGGAAACCGCGGCTAGGAGCGCATCTACTTCACTTTGCGATA
>JAYTHQ010000180.1:0-4679 GCA_043732445.1 Bdellovibrionales bacterium
GAAGCTGCAGTCACCGCGTAAAGCTGCTTCAAGGTCGCCAACAGCCGCGCATAGGACAGGTAGTGCGTGACGCTGACGCCGACATAATGATCTTTGATCGTACTTTTGATTTCCGAAAAGATATCAGCATTCATATCAACGACCGCGACGCGATTGAAGGGCACAGCCGGGTCGTTGTCGGCGCTGGGCGGAGGCGGCGCGCGATGCTTTGAAGGAGGCTGTCGCTCACGCATGAATTTTTTAACGTTATTGTGTTGCTCTGAACGTAAACCAAAGTAACCGAAGCGCACGAGCGATTGACCAGGAAACAGGGGGTGAGGTTCGGATTTATACGAACGGCAAATCACGCGAGCAAGTGGGCCTGCGCCCAACACCGGCGCGTGAATCGAAGCGAACACGCCAGGAGCCAACGGAAACGGATTTCGAATCGCGAAGGCTGATTCGGCGATTTCGTCGATTGAGGCATCTTTACCGATTTCGATCGTGAGCTGCGTTTTTTGTCTAAAGAGATAGGTCGGCTTAATTGACGGATCGTCAGATGTCGCGAGTTCAATTTTCTGTAAGAACACTGAACGATCGAGAGGCTTGATGATGACGTCATCAATCACTGGCTGGAGAAGGCGCTCGATCTTAAAACCGCCGCCTTCAAAAGCCATGAATAAAAATTGTGTTGGGAATGCTGGGTTGGAACGACTTCGTTCCGCCATTGTTATTTTTAACTTCGTTGTCCACTCGACGGGCTCAAGGCCACGCGAATTTAAAAGCTCGAGATCCACAACGACCATGCGAATATAGGCATCCGCGAGTTCTTTGGTTTTTCCCGAGCCCATCTCTTCAGCATCAGGCAAGGCTTCGCCTTTCGACGAAGCGATGAGCTCCTCGGCTACTTCCGTTTCCATCTTCGTCGCGAAAGCAGCGGGATCCGCATGGACATGCCATGTGACCGTGTCGGCAACTTCTTTCATCCATTGATGAATCTGAAACGCCAATCGCTGATCCGCAGAAAGGATCGCTACTGATACCATTTGAATTAGCTTAACGCGGGCTTCAGAACCTTGCTGTCTATCTTAACCTTTGGCAGGACTTTGGCCCAGTCCGGCCTCTTCGTTTTTCTTCCAGAGGTAGTAATCGAAGCCGCCGTCGAACGCACGAAGCTGATTTCTATCGACTTCGAAGACTCGCGTGGCCAACTGGTGCAAAAAATGACGATCGTGGCTGACGATCATCACCGTACCGTCAAAGCCCTTGATCGCCTCGAGTAAAACTTCGCGCGATCGAATATCTAAATGGTTCGTTGGCTCATCGAGAACCAAGAAATTCACCGGATTCGCTAAAATCGTGGCCAGGATCACCCGACTCTTCTCGCCACCCGAAAGAATTTTAATTTTCTTTTCACTATCGTCACCACTAAAGTTGAAAGCGCCTAAAAGGTTTTTGACGAAACCCATGCTCGCATTTGGAATGCGGTCATGAATCTCATCGTAAACCGTTTTTTCGGGATTCAGAACGTCAAGCGAGCTTTGGCTAAAATAGCCAACAGAAATACTGCCGCCGACATTGACCACTCCGCTTGTCGGGTTTGTTTCGCCGGTCACGCACTTGAGCAAAGTCGATTTGCCGGCACCATTGACACCAACAACCGCGACCCGGTCGAGACGCTTCACGAGCGCCGTCGCACCTTGAAAGACGAGCTTTTCAGAGCCGTCTTCTTTTTTATAAGCTTTCGCCAGATTCTCAATTTTAACGACTTCGTCACCGCCACGCGGAGGTTTCGGAAATTCGATCGCGATCGTCTGCTCTTCAGCCGGAATCTCGATGCGGTCGATTTTATCGAGTTTTTTGACTCGCGATTGAACTTGAGCGGCGTGCGATGCTCGCGCGGCGAAGCGCGCGATAAACTCTTCTTCTTTGGCGAGCATATCTTGCTGACGGCCGTGCGCCGCGACCAGCTGCTCGCGACGAATTTCACGTTCTTTTTCGTAAAAATCGTAATTGCCGCCGTAAACTGTAATAGTTTTGTTAGCGACTTCAACGATGCGGTTGACGATCCGGTTCATGAAGGTGCGGTCATGGCTCGTCATGACGATCGCGCCTTTGAAATTTCTGAGCCATTCCTCGAGCCAGATGATCGACTCCATATCCAGGTGGTTGGTCGGTTCGTCGGCCAAAAGGACGTCGGGATTGAGCGCAAGAATTTTCGCGAGCATGATTCGCATTTTCCAACCGCCCGAGAAGTGCTCGACTTGGCGATCGTAGTCGTCAGGCCCGATCCCGAGCCCAGTTAAGATCTCTTTGGCGCGATTCTCAAGATCGTAGCCACCGCGCGCTTCGTAATCGGCCTGCACTTCGCCGTACTTTTCGAGCAGGGCCTGCATCGCATCGTCAGACAGTTCGGCGGCACTCTCGAGCTGCTTTTCCATGACCTTTAATTTGTCGGCGAGTTCGGTGATGCGGCCAGCTCCGGCCATCACTTCTTCAAGTGCCGAGCATCCGCTCATCTCGGAGATATCTTGCGAAAAATAACCGACGACCGTTTTTTCTGGAACACTGACCGTGCCCGCGTCGATACCTTCTTCACCCATAATGATGCGAAAAATAGTTGTCTTGCCGGCACCATTGGGTCCGACCAAGCCGATTTTGTCACCGACGTTGACCTGGAAACTGCCGTCTCGATAAAGCGTCTTGCTGCCAAAACCTTTGGCAATCCCGGTCAAATGAATCACGTTTTCACCTTGTTATGTGAGGTGCAAAGATACTTGGTCCTGCCGCAGAAAGCCAGACCTGACGTTGATTCGACGATTGTTCTTCGGCGCAACCGTCCTAAAATCGTGCTTTAAAAAAGCGTAATCAAGTGCACGGCGCCTAAAATAGCTCCTGTGCAAACAACGAGAAGAAGCGTTTGAAAAAGACGCTCCGAAACGATCACCAAACGGGCCTTTGATTCGTTTTCGACGTACGACCGGATCGCCCGCCCTAGCTGATGCACGCCGAAGGCTAAAATCGCGACGACGACACTAAAAAAAATCAAACGATTCAATTCGCGTTTTAAACCCCAGACATGACTCGACATCAATCCCGCGATGTAGATGACCGAAAAAATCACCGCTAACTGACAAAGCCGGGCCGAGAATTTCATGAATTTTCGGAGATCGGCGTCACCGAGGCGCGGGATGACCCGGCGGTCGCGCCGCTGAGAATCGGCCTCACTTCGGCGCTCGCCGGCTTCGTCGTCTTGTTCAACGCCGCCATTTGTTTTCTCACTCATAACATCACTCCCTTTAGCTACTCGAGTTCAGACCAACGCGCATAAAGTGTTTCGACCCGAAGCTGCGCTTCGGCGACCGCCTTTGAAAGCTCAGTGAGCTTCGCAGAGTTTGCCAAATTCTCTGGCTTCGCTACTTCGGTTTGTAACCCTGAGAGCTTGGCTTCGGCGGCGGCGATCGTGGCTTCCATTGTATCGAGTTCGTGCTTTTCTTTGAAGCTAAGTTTCCGGTTTTTCTTGGGCGCCGGCGAGCTTCCCGACGTGGTCTGGCCGCCTGGTACCTTATTGCCGCCTTTTTTTGACAGCATTTTGCGTTCTTCGTCGCGACCTTCGCGCCAATCTTCCCACTGCGCGAAACTGGCAAACTCAAGAAGCTCAGCTTCGCCCTGAAGATCGATTTCAAAAGCCAAGATCCGGTTAGAGACTTGATCTAGAAAGTAACGATCGTGCGTCACGAGAATCACCGCGCCCGGAAAATCGGCCAGAGTCTCCTCAAGAATGGCGAGCGTCGCTAAATCGAGATCGTTTGTTGGTTCATCGAGAACCAACACGTTCGCCGGCGTCAGCATCATCTGCGCAATCCGCAGACGGGCCTGCTCGCCGCCCGAAAGTTTTTCGACCGGCATATCGTGCTGCTCCGTGCGAAACAAAAACCGGTCGAGATAACTGCGCGCAAAAACAAACTGACCCCGGAAGTCGACGTAATCGCCTTCTTCGCAGATATTTCTTAAGACGGTTTTTTTCATGTCGATCGTGTCGCGATGCTGCTCGAAATAAGCGATGTCGATTTTCTCGGCGAGCTTCGCTGTCCCGGAAGTCGGCGGCTCAAGTCCTAGGAGGCATTTGATCAAAGTTGATTTTCCGCATCCGTTAGGTCCCAAGAGACCTAGGCGCGTTTTAGGAGTCACGATGAAATTAAATTTTGAAAACAGGGTGCGCTCGCCGTTGCCGTCGGTATTTGGAACGGACTTGGTGAGCTCTTTGGCTTCGATGAGTTTGTGCGGGTTGCGTTCGGCTTCCTGGAAGTCGATCATCAAGCGCTTCTTCGCATTTCGCTCTTCAAGATCAGTGACTTCGTTTTTCAGATCTCCGGCGCGGCCAATGCGGGCCGTTTGTTTTGTTGTTCGCGCTTTCGCTCCTCGCCGGAGCCATTCGGTTTCGCGGCGTAACGTATTTTTCAAAACGACTTCGCGACGCTCTTGCGAGCGGATCAGTTCATCTCTGATCGCGAGGTATTCGACGTATTCACCTTTGACGACTAAGAGCCCTTCTGGATAGCGCGGATCGAGATCGAAAATCCGATTGGCCACGCGCTGAAGAAACAAACGGTCGTGCGTGATCGTGACCGTGGCAAATCTCGCTGTTGCCAAATAGTCTTCGAGCCATCGAATGCCGTCGACATCGAGATGGTTGGTCG
>JAYTHQ010000181.1:0-4673 GCA_043732445.1 Bdellovibrionales bacterium
GAAAGGTATTTTGCATGTCATTTATTTCTAAAGTCACCGCAGCGGCAGTTCTCGCGATCTCGCTCGCTCCAATAGCGGGCCACGCATCGACAATTCGTCCGTTTCCAAAAAATCCCACTCCTCGTTTTCATACGAGTGAAGAAGACGCGATCTTAAAAACGGCGAAAGTCGTTTCGGAAGACACACTGAAATACGTCGTCGAAGACACCTCCAACGTCTGTGGCAATACCGGCAAAGCCGGTCAAAACGTGAAAGTGGTGATCCGCGCAGCGAATGGTCGCCTTGTCGTCCTTCGCACTTACGGAGTTCCAGAAAACGGCCTCTTCCTGCCGTCGGGCGCCAGCGAGTGCCAGTAAGCTTTTGAGTCTAAAAGGCTCTGAGCTTTGAAGGCCTCTCGGCGTTTTCGCTGAGAGGCTTTTGTCGTTCGGGGACTGTCGGCTGCACTTGCCTAAAAATACAGCAGCCCAAAGTGATTTGATTTTCATCGCTCTGCTTGCAGTTGACCAATCGCTCGGCATCGATTTGTCTCACCTTTCAAGATGTCTGCGCAGCTCACGCGCATGAAAGGTTTCACGCGATGTCGAAAATTCTGTTCATGGTGTTGGTTCTCGCAGCCGGTCTCGTTACTTCGAAAGCGCAGGCCTCCGATGCACTTCAACTCGGTCACGACACGCTTCACTCGATGGCTGGTTGCTACCTTGTCGACTTCAATTATGCCGAAACAGAAAGTCTCAAGGCTGGCTACCAAGTCGATCACCGGATCTACGACGTCAACCGTAGTAAATCGGTTAAAGAGTGGATTTACATCGACGATATTTCGCCAACGCGTCTGCGCCTTCAACATGTTTTGTTCGCGGTCGGTCTCGACGGAAAAGTGATGGATGGAAGCGAACTGAAACACACGGGCGAGGACTGGGAGTTTCAAGCGCCGTTTCTTTACGACTTCACCGCGTCCAACACATGGGCGGTTAAAGACCTTCGCGCAACAAACCTCGGGCAGTGGACTCGCAAAATCACGAACCTCGATGACGGACTTCGCTATCAGTGTTCAGCGCCTTGGCTTGAGACCAGCGCTTATCCAGAGTGGACCTGTTCGGGTTACGCGCCGATTCCGGGCCGCGAAACGCGCGATATGGGCCGCAAAGATTACGATGCCCTCGACCGTACGACACGCGTGATCGCTTACGGAAATAGCTGGCTTGAACGTCAAGACAACACCAAAGTGATCGACCGCGCTGGGCAGACGAAAGAAAATCTCGCCAAGGAAACCGGTAAAAATTGGTACGTGCGTTTGCCAGACGCTCAATGCCAAGCCGGCCGTGACTTCGCAGCGCCTCGCCACGAGTTCTGGCAAATCGTTCGCCAAAGCTGGGATCAGATTCTGATCGGCGAGCGGTCGTTCGTCGAAAAGCCTGCGGCGCCGGGTCGGCCCTCGCGCTATTACCTGATGACCGAACTCGAAGACGACACGCTCGCGCAAAAAGCCAATCTTGCCGATCCGCTCGTGAGGGCTTCGCTAACCTCAAAAATTCAAACGATCATTTCGAGTTTCCGTAATTAGAAACTCGGTGCTCACTCCGAAACCTTTGGGCACTGACGTTTGTTCTCGGCTGCAGAAGTGAGGGCTGAGTTGTGGTCATTTCTGCAAACGGACGATCTGGAACGCGCCATTTTTGACAATCGATCTTTATTGCCCTTAACCTCTGTCCGTTAGAGGTAAATGTAACTATGTCGAGCAGGCCACCGCTTACAGGTCTTAAACTTTTGGTCGTCGAAGACGTTGTCGACAACCAAGACTTATTCCGAATTTTTTTGGAGTCAGCTGGGGCGACCGTTGATATCGCGGTTAACGGCGCAGAAGCAGTTAAAAACGCCTCGAGCGATTACAGCGTGATTCTCATGGACGTCCAGATGCCGGTACTTGACGGGTTGAGTGCCACGCGGCAGCTCCGCGCGCGTGGGCTCACCATGCCGATTATCGCGCTGACCGCGCACGCCATGCCCGAAGAAGTTTTAAAATCTAAGAATGCTGGCTGTACAGATCATATCGCGAAACCTGTGTCGTCCAAGATTTTGATCAGTTCGATTTTGCGTGCACTTCACTTAGATTAATTTCCAGATCTATCACTGGCCGGTTATTCATAACGAAGTGCTTCGATTGGATTTAGGTTCGACGCTTTTCTAGCCGGGTAAATACCAAAGACGATGCCGACGCCGGCCGAGAAAAAAAACGACATGAGGACCGAACCAATCGAAACTGTCGTGGCCCAACCGAGCGCGCGGGACACCGCGAGCGTGATCATCCAGCCGACGAAGATTCCGATCAGCCCGCCGACCGCGCTGACGACGACGGACTCGATAAGAAACTGAAATAAGATATCGGCGGGGCGGGCGCCTACGGCTTTGCGCAGTCCGATTTCACGTGTTCTCTCGGTGACCGAGACGAGCATGATGTTCATGATACCGACGCCGCCGACTAAAAGAGAAATGGCCGCGATCGAGGCTAAAAGTAAAGACATGGTTTTGCTCGTCTGCGAAACGGCATCTTGAATATCGGCCATGTTGAAAACATTAAAGGCTTCTGCTCCTTGCGAGGCGGCGACGCGGTGCCGGCTTTCCATCAGCGACACCAACGTGTCTTGCGCGGCAGTCATGTCTGAATTCGGGAGCATCTCGACTTCGATCGAATCGAGCGCAGTTTTTCCAAGCAACCGGTACATTGCGGTTGCGACCGGTACGATGATCATGTCGTCTTGGTCGCGAAAACCAGAGGCGCCTTTGGCTGGAAGAACGCCGATGACTTGGAAGCTCACTTTATTTATTTTAATAAATTCGCCGATCGGACTTTGATCGCCGAAAAGTTCACGAACAAGAGTCGTCCCGATGACCGCAACGCGAGCACGCTTTTGATTCTCTTCATCAGTAAAGAATCGACCCGTCTGGGGTGTGGAGGTATGCATTACTTCGTAGGCGGGGCCTGCTCCTTGGATTTGCGTGTTCCAGTTTTTTGAGAGATAGGTCGTTTGCCCGCGACCGCCGACGCTGGGAGAAACGCTTTTGACCCCTGGCAAATTCTTTTGAATCTCTTGGGCGTCATCAAACATCAAGCGAATCCGCGCCCCACTTTCTTGGGCAACGCCTCCTTGTCCACGAGCGTTGCCTGAGCGAAGAATCAAAAGATTTGAGCCGAGTGACGATAGCTGACCTCGAATCGCTTCTTGCGCGCCTGTTCCGATCGCGAGCATTGCGACAACGGCCGCGACGCCGATTAGAATCCCTAACATCGAAAGACCGGTCCGAACTTTATTGCCGGCTAAAGTTTTGAAGCCTTGGCGCAAGTGTTCCGCCGCTTGCCGCAAACGAAACATCGGGTCGGACTGAAGTGGCTCGGCGATTGTTTTTGGAAGTTTCGCGGCTTTTGGCCCGAGGCGTTCGTCAGACTGCACGACGCCGTCACGCATCCGAATACGGCGCTTGGCCTGCGCGCCGATTTCTTCTTCGTGCGTGACGATAATAACGGTGATGCCATCAGAGTTGAGTTTTTGCAGGATCGACATGATTTCTTTTTCGCTCTGTGAGTCTAAGTTGCCCGTCGGCTCATCGGCCAAAATTACGCGCGGCTGATTGATGAGTGACCGCGCGATGGCGACACGCTGTTGCTGACCACCCGAAAGCTCATTCGTTCGGTGCTCCACTCGGTCGCCAAGTCCGACGCTGATCAGAAGTGTTCGCGCTAACTCAAAATCTGGTCGCGCTTGCGAATAAAGCTCAGGCATCGCGACATTTTCCAGGGCGGTTTGTCTGGGAAGTAAATTGAACTGTTGAAAGATAAAGCCAACTTCACTTCGTCGTAGGACCGCGAGGTCGTCTTCCTTGAGCTGCGCGACTTCGCGACCATTAATTCGGTACGAGCCTGCTGATGGCACATCGAGGAGCCCGAGAAGATGCATGAGCGTTGACTTGCCCGAGCCTGACGGGCCCATGATCGCCACAAATTCACCGTCTTCGATGGTGAGGCTGATACCGTTTAACGCATGCACGGCGGTATCGCCCATCTGGTACGTTTTTTTAACGTCTCTGATCTCGAGCACTGAATTCTCCTGGAAGCTAAGGCTTTTGGGCGCCGCCGCTCGTTGCCGCTTTTTTACTACCGAAACGGCTTGGCATGAACGGATTCGTGCCGGTGTTCTCTGCTGTTGTTTTGGCTTGGATGATCAAGATGCGCTGACCTTCGCTCAGGCCTGACGTAATTTCCGTTCTCTTTCCGTCGCTGACGCCGGTTTCAACACTGATCTCACGAGGAGGGTCTTTGGGGTCACCACTTTCGGCCGCCACCAAGACAAGCGAGCGACCTTTCTGATTTTTGATCGCTTCCGTCGAAATCGAGAGAACGTTCACTTTCTTGTTAATCTCAAAAGTGACGTTAGCGGTCATTCCGCTTCGCATGAAGTCGGGTGCCTTTTCTGGAATCACAACGACGTGATAGGTAGTGACGTTATTGGTGGTCGTCGCCTCGTAGGCAATTTTTTCGACGCGGCCGACGATTGCATCGTTTGGATAAGCATCGAGAATGATCGTGGCGTCTTGACCTTTTTTAATTTGCGCAATGTCGGTCTCGTCAACTAGCGCCTCAACGCTCAATCGGTCAGACATCGCGAGAATCACGTCGGTGG
>JAYTHQ010000182.1:0-4668 GCA_043732445.1 Bdellovibrionales bacterium
GTGCCAGGTACGCCGGTCGCCTCTTGATTTTCGATCGCGTGAAGTTTTGCTTCATAACGATCGAGCCAGCGTTGATCTTTTGCTTCAACGCTGTCACCCAGAACGATGCGCTCGCGAATATCTTGTGCCCGTTCACGGTCGCGCTTTTCGCGCTCGCGAACTTTTTCTTGCTCGAAAAAATCACTCGAGGTGTCGATCGACTGTAATGTCTCGTTGATCTTCATGAGTTCTTCTTCGCCTTCGGAATAGCCGCCGGTGAATTGATTCGAGAGCTCATCAGTAATGTCAGAGAGTTTTTCTGTTTCTTCGACTTCGCCGATACCCTCAGGCAAGAGTTCGTCGATTTCTGATAACGTCGGGAGCTCGCGAAGATTACGAAGGCCAAACGTCTCCAGGAATTTTCGAGTTGAGCCGTAAGCCATGGGCTTGCCTGGTTTGTCCTCGGCTTTGCCTTGGAAAGTGACCATCCCGCGCTCCATCAGTGCACGAATCAAGTGACCAGACTCGACGCCGCGAATTTCATCGATCTCGTACTTCGTGACCGGCTGTTTGTAGGCGATGATTGCCATGGCCTCGAGCGCCGGCCCCGATAAACGAAACGGGCGAACTTTCTGAAGTCGCTTCAGGAAATCAGAATTGTCGACCTTTGTGCGCAACTGGAAACCACCGTTGATTTCCTCGAGCGTCACTCCCCGCGTCGACGAAGCATAATCGCTCGCTAAGATATCAAGCGCCCGCGCAATATCTTTCGAGCGAACGTTAGTGCCTTTGAACAAAGACTTCAGCGTCGGAACAGAAACTGGTTTATCGGTTGAGAATAAAAGGGATTCGATAATCGAAATCAGCTGATCATTTTCAACGAACTCAGTGGGCTCTGGGTCGGCGTCGTTTTCGGCGGCATCAAGCTCGTCTTCAAGAGCTTGAAAACCCATCTGCTCGGGCTCTGGTTCTACCGCTTGAAGCGCGAACTCGCCCTCTTCCGGTGGAAGATCGCCGACCTCGGCTTTACGCTCAGAGACCGTTTTTGCAACCATGCGTGCCAGCTCTTGCAAACGGCTTGAGCGCTCCTCGAGGGGGGTCAGGTCTGCGGCCTCATCTATCCAGTCGATTGAGCGGCGAGGTTTTTCATTTTCGATATCTGCCATCTGATCCCTCTAAAATTCTAAAATTAAACTGAAGCCTCGGGCTCGCGATCGGCTTTCGGGCCGCTTTCGCGATCGAACTCGGCTT
Source organism: Bdellovibrionales bacterium (assembly GCA_043732445.1). Taxonomy (GTDB): domain Bacteria; phylum Bdellovibrionota; class Bdellovibrionia; order Bdellovibrionales; family JAMPXM01; genus CAJYOV01. The sequence continues at coordinate 1,231 of JAYTHQ010000182.1, forward strand.
CGGCCGCGTTGATTTCTTCATCGGTCGCGACTTCACGCGATTCGAACAACTCACTGTCGTTTTCAATAAATGTCTCGGACATCGGGCCATCGCCCATGGGCGCTGCGTCCACGAGTGAAAGCTGACCCGCCTGTTCTTCATTCGGACCATCGGCCATCATCGTCTCGTACATATCGATCTTGTCATCGATTGCATTGTTGATGATCGATTTGGCAACTGACTCGGCGTTCATCGAATCAAACTCTTGGACACGCTCGAGCGCATCTTGCTCGATGACTTTTTTGGCTTCGATATGAATGTCGCCGTAAGTTTCGCCCTGAAAGATCGAGACGAAACCCATTCGGCCAAGCTCAAGCATCGATAAGAAAGTGATTAACAATTGCGTACGCGCCTGCGCGCCTCCGCCCAAAAGTTCGCGGAGCGTGATTCGCGCTCCCACGATCAACCGATCTTTGATTTCGTTGATCCGACCCGCGATCGACTGAGCGCGCGGACGAACTTGGTGAACCGCGCGCTGGGCTTTGCGAACAATGCGCCGGTAAGACGCGATCAATGAAAATAAACCATCGTCTTCGACGAGCACGGCCGAGAGCGAACCTTCGTCGCGGTAATCTTCACGCACTCCCCGCGCGTAAACGTCGCGGTTCAAGAGCGGGCGATCATAAAGTTTCTTCGCGGCCTCTTGATACTTTTGGTAATCCAAAAGTTTTTGAACGAGCTCGCGACGAGGATCTTCGGCAGCCGCGGCGCCATCTTCGTCATACTGAGGCAAGAGCATTCGAGATTTGATGTGAATGAGCGTCGCCGCCATGGCGACGAATTCGCCGGCGACTTCGAGGTCGAGCTCTTTCATCATCCGGATGTAATCGAGATATTGGCGCGTGATGTCGCCAACGTTGATATCCATGATATCCATCTCATCTTTGCGGATCAGATAGAGCAGAAGCCCAAGCGGGCCTTCAAACTGTTGAAGATGAACTAGATAACTCAGTTGCCGACCCCAGATGTGGTTCGGGCTCCGCCCTCAAATTAAATGCAACGTCGTGTCGCATTCTTAGAAGTCTGCGCCGGATGCAAATCCGGTCCAGCTTTTCACTTGATCCAGTGTTTCACGTGCGGTCGCCCGCGCGCGTTGACACCCATCGGCGATGATTGAATCAAGCGTCTGTGGCGACTTCAACAATTCTTTTTTCTTTTCTCGAGGTTTCGCCATTAACTCGTTGATATTCTCGCCTAATTTCTTCTTGCAGTCGCCGCAGCCAATGCCTGCCGTGCGGCACCCGTCCTCAACCCATGGAATATCTGAGGGTTTTGAAAAAAGCTTGTGAAGCGCATAAACCGGGCACTTCGTGGGCTCACCTGGATCGGTGCGTTTCACCCGTGCTGGATCAGTAGGCATTGCGCGCAGGTTTTTGGTCAGTTCGTCTTCGTCTTGAGTGAGAGCAAACGCGTTACCGTAGGATTTTGACATTTTGCGTCCGTCGGTTCCGAGAAGCGTGGGCGTTTCAGTAAAGATGGGCCGCGGTTCCGGTATATTGCCGCCGTAGAGAAAATTGAAACGCCGAACAATCTCGCGCGAGAGCTCGAGATGCGAAATCTGATCGTGCCCGATCGGCACGTGAGTGCCTCGATAGATCGCGATGTCGGCCGCCTGTAGCACCGGATAGCTAAAGCGACCCAAATTATGCGTGTCGTTCGCTTTTGCTTCGTCTTCGGCGTCTTTCCACGTCGGAACGCGCTCGGCCCACGACATCGGGGTGATCATCATGAAGTACATCAGAAGTTCGACGTGCTCGGGCACCTGTGACTGAACAAAAATCACGTTCTTGATTGGATCCAGTCCCCACCCTATCCATTCGGCGTAAATGTCACGCGCCCACTTCTGGATCTCGTGCGGAGTTTTGTAAGAGGTTGTCATCGCGTGCCAGTCCATGGCGCCGTAGTACCCGCTATAGTCCTTTTGGAGTTCGAGCCAGTTCTTCAGCGCGCCGAAATAGTTGCCGATATGCAGCCGGTGCGTCGTGCGCATTCCGCTCATGATCAGCGCGCCTTTCGGTGGCCGCTCGGTTTTGGCTTTTTGAACTTGGATCTCGCTCGAGGAAACGGCGTCGCTCATAGGCCGGCTGCGCCGAGCGCAAGCGCCATCAATCTCGTCGATAACCACTGTGCTGGAGCCGCGATCACGGCAGCGGCACCGCTGATAAACAAGAAGAGAAGCAAAAAGCTCGTGTAGGTCTGCATCTCTTCAAGCTTACGGTTCACGTTATCCGGCAAAAACCTCGCGATGATTTTGCCGCCGTCGAGAGGGTGGATCGGGATGAGATTGAAGAGCGCCAGATAGGCGTTCAAAAGAATGAACAACTGCAGCACTTCGGTGATCTGCATCGCGCCTTCATTGCGCTCGACGATTGCATTGATATTCAGACGGAAATAAATCGCGAGAACACACGCCGTTACGACCGCGAGCAGCAGGTTCGCCAGCGGACCTGCCGCGGCGATCCAAAACATGTCGACCCTGGGGTTTTTCAGATTCCGTTCATCGACCGGCACTGGCTTGGCCCAACCGAACATCGGGATGTGGGTCAAAAAGCTGACGATCGGCAAAAAGAAGGTCCCCATGGGGTCCGCGTGCGCGAGCGGATTCAGGGTCAGGCGCCCCATAATCTCGGCGGTGCGGTCGCCCCGCATGCGGGCGACGACTCCATGCGCGTATTCGTGAAAACAAAGCGCAAACAAAAATGGCACGAAGAACTTCATGAGCTGAAAAAGCGTCTCGATCAGATTTGCATTTTGCATAGTTCTAAAACTGTATCTAGGCTGAGGGCTATATGTCTAGAGGGCTAGCAGTAATGATTCGGGCTTCGATCTGTCTTTTCATCCTAACCGTCAGCGTCCTCTGCACGTCGAAAGCCGCGGCCGCTTACGTGAACTACAATTCGATTCTGCTCGGCGAGCGCGCAGCGGGCCTGGGCGGGGCGTACACCGCACTCGCTGCCGATCCGTCGGCCACGCCGTATTATAATCCTGCGACGAGCATTCTTCAGGAAGGCTCAAGCTTTTCGGGGTCTGTCTCGATTTTTAACAAATATGAAACCGCCATCGGTCAGTCGAATGACTTTCAAGGTGCTCCGGCTCGAATCAACAAGGGATTTTTCCACGGTGTGCCCGCCTCGTCCGGAACGATCTTGAATTTCAAGACTTACGCCATTGGACTCTCCATTATTACTCCTGACTACGATACGTTTTCGGGCCAGGTCCAGAGTCCCGATGGAACAGTCTCCTTACTCAATTATGTCGATCAGTCTCTTTGGGTGGGCCTGACCTATTCCAAACGTTTGACACCGGTCGATGCGTACGGCTTTTCGCTTTACTACACGTCTCGTAATTTCAATCGTTCGGTAAATGACAAAGTGATGACCGGCGGAGGCACAGGCGAAA
>JAYTHQ010000183.1:0-1294 GCA_043732445.1 Bdellovibrionales bacterium
TCATGAAGCCGCCTTCGCCAGGGCAGGTCTCACTCTCAGTGAGCGCCGATTTCGAGCAGAAGAGGTGGCTCATGGCGCTTTCTGGGCAACAAACTCTTGCGATCGAACCGACGCCGCTTTACAACTTCGGCACCGAGCGGGGGCAGAAGTACGCTGTCGAAAAAGTGTTCCAAGCTTTTCATCAGCTTTCGCCGTTTGCCAACAGTTAGTTCAAAGAAGGGTCGCTTGGCCACATCAACACCGACCGCGCGTTTTCCGCACGACGGTCAATTTCCTCACGGCCGCACCGCACACGAAATTCTCGCGCTCGTCGAGCCGTTTTTAACTCCTGAACGCCAAGAAAAAATTCGCATGGCCGTCAACGGCCGCACGTGCAACGTCGTTCCGGTCCTCGAGAACATTTACGACCGCGGCAACATTAGCGCTGTGTTACGAAGTGCCGAAGCGTTGGGTTTCCAGTGCGCCCACGTGATAGAAGTGCCGGGAGACAAATTTAAAAACTCGGCGCGCGTCTCGCAAGGCGCCGACAAATGGCTCAACGTTCAGCAGTGGCGCTCGGAAATACCGGGGCAAGCGACGCGCGATTGCGTCAAAGAATTAAAGGCAAACGGTTACCAAATCCTCGCAACGCATCTTGATGATCGTGCTCAGCCAATTGCCGACATCGATGTCACTGTCCCGACCGCGATTGTTTACGGCAACGAGCGTGACGGCATCTCCAAGGAGATGATTGAGCTCTGCGATCAGACCGTGATCATCCCGATGAAGGGCTTTGTGCAAAGTTTTAATATTTCGGTGGCCGCGGCGATTTCGCTTTATCATATCTCACGCGAACGCGAGATGAAGCTCGGTTATCAAGGCGATTTGAACGACGCGGAGAAAGAAATTCTCGCTGCCGAGTTCTCACTGAGATCGTCAAAGAACCCAGAAAAATTAATCGAAGAAATACTCTCGCGTAAAGGAATTGCGTGTTTTCCTCGAATCAGGCAATGATAGAGGCATGAAGATCGCGCTGCTCCATGATTCGGTGTTACCCCCGAAAACATACGGTGGAATCGAACGGATTGTCGTTAGCCTCGCGCATGAGTATCGCCGCCGGGGTCACGAGGTTTGCGTGATTTGTCGTAAAGGTTCGAGACTCGGAGAGTTCGAGACCATCGAATTGCCGCCTGGCGACGAGCAACTTGATCCTTCAAAATGGATCCCGACCGATGTCGAGTTCTTGCACTCTCACCAACCGTTGCCGCTGAAGCCGTCGATTCCGTTTTTGGTGACGATCCACGGCAACGGTCAC